>JAZRCJ010000051.1:0-18340 GCA_045659705.1 Faecalimonas sp. | reverse complement strand
CATTTGTTTGTAGGAACTGCCATGAATGTGGCTCATCAGAATTCTAAATTGCCGTTTGAATTGAGCGTACGTATGAATTTGGTGGAACAGCTGCAGGAAGTGGCAAAGAAATTAGGGAAAAATATAAGTGTGAAATATTTCTAAAGGGGTTTGTTTTTGACAAATCCCTTTAAGTTTTCTGAATTGAATACACAATTTAGAAAATTCTAAATAAAAATTTGTATAAATTACATAAACAAGTTGCTAAATTCAAAAAACTTTAGTACAATATTCGTATGTGAAACTAGAAACAAGGAGGCACACGAATATGAAAGTGTACAGAACGGACGAAATTAGAAACGTTGTATTATTAGGACATGGAGGATGCGGAAAAACTAGCTTAGTTGAAGCAATGGCATTTGTATCAGGCGCAACTAATAGAATGGGAAAAGTAGCTGACGGAAATACTATCAGCGATTTCGATAAAGAAGAACAAAAACGTAAATTTTCTCTTAGTACAAGTTTAATCCCAATCGAATGGGAAAAAGCAAAAATTAATGTTTTAGATACACCTGGTTATTTCGACTTTGTTGGTGAAGTGGAAGAAGCAGTGAGTGCAGCGGATGCGGCAGTTATCGTGGTTTCAGGTAAAGCAGGCGTGGAAGTAGGAACGGAAAAAGCTTGGGAATTATGTGAAAAGTATAAACTGCCTAGAATGGTATATGTTACAGAGATGGACGTGGATGATGCGAGTTTCCGTCAGGTTGTAGAAGATTTGACAGCGATGTACGGAAAGAGAATTGCACCACATTTCCAACCAATTCGTGAAAATGAAAAATTAGTTGGTTATGTAAACGTAATTAAAAATGCAGGTAGAAGATATACAGGTGTTGGACAAAGAGAAGAATGTGAGATTCCAGACTACTGTTTGCCAAACTTGGAAATTTGTCGTGAAGCATTATTGGAAGCGGTTGCTGAAACAAGTGAAGATTTCATGGACAGATATTTTGCAGGAGAAGAATTCTCAGTAGAAGAAATTCGTGCAGCTATGCGTACATCCGTAACAGATGGAAGTATTGTACCGGTTGCTATGGGATCTAACACAGAGGCACAGGGCGTTGCGAACTTATTATCTGACATTGTTCGTTTCTTCCCAAGTCCAGACAAACGTTCTTGTGCAGGTATTAACCGCAAGACAAATGAGATTTTTGAGGCTAATTACGATTTTGCAAAATCTAAGAGTGCATATGTATTTAAGACAATGGTAGACCCATTCATCGGAAAATACTCATTCGTAAAAGTTTGCTCTGGTGTATTGAAAGGGGACGACGTTCTCTTTAATACAACAAATGATACAGAAGAAAAACTTGGAAAATTATATACAATGGTTGGTAATAAACCAGTTGAAGTACAGGAACTTCACGCAGGTGATATTGGTGCCATTGCAAAACTTTCTGATGTAAAGACAGGAGATACTCTTTCAACAAAGAATACACAGGTTATGTTTGGTAAGACAGAATATTCTGTACCATATACATATATGAAATATTCTGTAAAAGCTAAAGGTGATGAAGATAAAGTATCTCAGGCTCTTGCTAAGATGATGGCAGAAGATGTGACACTTAAAGTAGTAATTGATAGCGAAAATCGTCAGTCATTACTTTACGGTATGGGTGATCAGCATCTTGAAATCGTAGTAAGTAAACTTGCAAGCCGCTATAAAGTAGATATCGATTTAGAAACACCGAAGGTTGCTTTCCGTGAGACAATCAGAAAGAATTCTGACGTTGATACAAAATATAAGAAACAATCAGGTGGACACGGTCAATACGGTCACGTTAAGATGAAATTCGAACCATCAGGTGATTTGGAAACACCTTTCGTATTTGAACAGATCGTAGTAGGTGGAGCAGTGCCAAAGAACTACTTCCCAGCTGTAGAAAAAGGTCTCCAGGAATCTGTAGTTAAAGGACCTTTGGCTGGATATCCAGTAGTTGGTGTGAAGGCTGTTTTATATGATGGATCTTACCATCCGGTAGACTCATCAGAAATGGCATTTAAGACAGCTACAATCCAGGCGTTTAAGAAAGGCTTTATGGAAGCAAGTCCAGTGCTCTTAGAGCCAATCGCTAATATTAAGGTTACAGTACCGGATGAATTCACTGGTGATGTTATGGGTGATTTGAACAAACGTCGTGGTCGTGTACTTGGCATGACACCGATTGCAGGCGGAAATCAGATTATCGAAGCAGATATCCCTATGACAGGCGTATTCGGCTACTGTACAGTACTTCGTTCTATGACTGGTGGTCGTGGTACATACGAATATGAATTTGTTCGCTACGAACAGGCACCATCTGATGTACAGGAAAAAGAGATTGCAAAACGTGCAGCAGAAGAGTAAAATATGTAATAACTGTTAAAACTAAAGGCATGGTTTTTAACCGTGCCTTTTGTAATTTATAGGAGGAAGTGTATGAAAAAAGTCAGTAGAAAAGCAATCGGCATTTTAATAGCTTTAGTTATCGCTGCAGTTTATTATTATGTTACCATTCCAGCAATCAATATTCACTCTGTATCAACATGGTACTTTGTTATTATGTTGTTTGTTGTAGTTCTTGGATGGATAGCACTTAAGAAAAGATTTGATATATACGAGATAAAACGGGCCAAGAGTGTGAAAATCGTGCTTTGGATATTGGGCGCTATTATTGCTATATTGCTGATTGGTTCCCTTTTGTCATCACAGATTGTAAATGCAAAGAGATACCAAAAACTACTTAATGTTAAGAATGGTGAATTTACAAAAGATATTGAGGAATTGTCCTATGAGCAGATTCCGCTATTAGATAAAGATTCAGCCACCATCTTGGGAAATCGTAAGATGGGTAGCATGGTGGATATGGTGTCTCAGTTTGAAGTGGACAACATTTATAGCCAGATTAATTATAACGACAAACCAGTTCGAGTATCACCGCTTAAATATGCCAGCACCATCAAATGGCTGACAAACCAAGCGGACGGTGTTCCTGCCTATATTATGATTGATATGGCAACGCAGACTACGAGTCTGGTGAAATTGGAAAAAGGAATCAAATATTCTACGGCAGAATATTTTAATCGCAATATTTATCGACATTTACGTTTTCAATATCCAACCTATATTTTTGGAGAACTGAGCTTTGAAATCGATGAGGATGGAGTGCCGTATTGGATTTGTCCTGTAAAGAAATTTAACATTGGGTTGTTTGGAGGACAAACAGTAGGACGTGCGGTTCTATGTAATGCCATTACCGGAGAAACCGTGGATTATAAAGTGGAAGATGTTCCGCAGTGGGTAGATCGTGTATTTTCAGCAGATTTGCTTGTGGAATTATATGATTATCATGGCACCTTAAAACATGGATTTTTGAACAGCATTTTGGGCCAGAAAGATTGCCTTATGACAACGGAAGGATATAATTACCTTGCTATTGATGATGATGTCTGGGTATATACCGGAGTAACTTCAGTAAGTGGTGACCAGTCCAATGTGGGATTTGTGCTTATGAATCAGCGTACGATGGAGACCAAATACTATGCCATAGAAGGAGCAACGGAAACTTCAGCCATGGCTTCCGCAGAAGGACAGGTGCAGAACTTGAAATACGTGGCAACATTCCCATTACTTTTGAATATCAGTGGAGAGCCAACTTATTTTATTGCCCTGAAAGACAATGCGGGTTTGGTGAAGAAGTATGCCATGGTAAATGTGCAGAAATATCAGGTTGTTGGAATTGGAGACACGGTAAGCGAATGTGAAGAAAAGTATCAGACGTTGCTGCTGAAAGAGGGGATTCAAAAGCAGGAAGAAGATACGAGGGAAGTGCTTACAATAACAGGAAAGATTAAAAAGATGGCAGAAGCTGTCATAGAGGGAAACTCCCATTATTATATTGTCCTAGAAGGTTCGGAAGAGATTTTTGAAGTTTCTGTGGCAGATTATTTAGGAATTGGAATCATCCGCTACGACGTAGGAGATGAAATTACCATGGAGTATAAAAAGGGAGAGAGAACAAATACCGTTCTGTCGGTAAAATAAGTCTATAATGCAAAAAAAGAAGTTTGGTAATAAATTTACCAAACTTCTTTTGCGTCTATATTTAATTCAATAATGTGCATTTTTCCATCTTCACATCTTTTAAGTCGTCCAATGTAGCACTAAGGCTTACATAGAAGTCAACACCGTGTTTTTCGGAAATGTTGCTGATGCGATCTATAAATCTAGGAATGTTTTCCAAAGATACGCTCTGTTGTTTTAAAATACCATCGATAAAGATTGCTTCGATATCATGGTTAGAACTTAACATTCCGTAAAGGAATCCTGTATATTCGTCGATGTTGCGAATAGAAGGAAAGTCTGCCATGCAAATGGCTCTAATGTCAAACGATAAGCTGTATGTATCATTATGGCTGTTCTTGATAAAAATCACGCTGCCGTCGCATTCCTTTGCTTTTTTGTTAGCCAACTCAATCATCTGTTGAGTTTTACCGCTGCCCTTTTGTCCGGTTAATAAATTTACCATGGGAATCACTCCTTTGTTCTGTATTTTGCATTCGGTTTATGATATACTCATTATACATCAAAAGTTTCATAAGAGCAACTAAATATGAAAAAATGATTGGACAAATTTTCGAAGGGGATACAAGATATGACACGCTTGGAAAAACAGTTACAATTTATTGTAGAAATAGATAAAGTGAAGAATATTTTTAGACAGACATATTTGTCGGATGGCGAGCGAAAGGAGAATGATGCAGAGCATTCTTGGCACATCGCATTAATGGCGATTTTATTGCAAGAATATGCAAATGAAAAAGTGGATGTTATGAGAGTCATACCTATGCTTCTTATCCATGATTTGGTAGAAATCGATGCGGGGGACACTTATGCATATGATGCGGTAGCGAAGGAAACTCAGCATGAAAGAGAAGAAGCCGCAGCTGATCGTATCTTTGGATTGCTTCCGGAGGAACAAGGGCATTATTTTTATGAATTGTGGAAAGAATTTGAATCTTATGAAAGCGCAGATGCAAAGTATGCCCACATGCTGGACAACTTGCAACCGCTTTTGTTAAATGATGCATCGGAAGGGAAAAGCTGGGTAGAACATGGGGTCCACAAGTCACAGATTTATAAGCGTAATGAAAAGATGCCTGAGATATCAGAACCTATATGGAATGAGATGAAAAAAATCATAGAAAAACATGTACTAAACGGTAACGTGAAAGGAGATTAATTTATGAAACGTTTATTTTCTGTTATCCTGGCGTTATGTATAATGGTTTCATCATTTATGGTGTTTCACACTAATAGTAATGCGGTGGATAACGTTGAAACTACAGGGCACCAAGGTATAGTTTCGCTTGAGGGGAAAAAAATTATGGTTGTTGGCAACTCTATGGTGTATTACGGAAACTGTGTTTTGTATGGCAATCAAGGCGAAAGTGATAGCGGTTATCTATATCAACTTATTAAACAAAATGGTGAAAATGCGACTGTTATAGATCACACATATTCAGGGAAAAAATTAGATTATATTTTCGACACCTATATTTCAAAACTTAGTAAAGAAGAACTAGACGTAGATTACCTTGTACTTTCGGAAGGAAACCAAGATAACTACGATCTTCTAGGTACTGTTGAAAAGTACCTTGCCATATTTCCAGAGGATGTTGAGTTTAGGTTCCTGCGACAACCAATGATGTTTGAGAAGGACGAAAAATTCTACAAACCGTGGCTTATAGAAGGCGTTGAAAAATTACGAGAAGCAGGTTACATCGTAGTAGATTGGGGTAAGTTGGTTTATGATATTTACACGGGCGAACAGGAGGTGCCAGGCGCTACTCTTGAGTTTAAACGCACTAGTTTTATGAAAGAGAATTTAGGTTTTAAAAATGCTGACGGTACAGTTCACGCCGCAGGTAAAGATGGCGATAGAAACCACGAGAACCTATTGTCAGGCTATATAACTGCACAGATGCTATATACTTCACTTACAAACCGTTCTGCATACCTTACGGATTATCGGTTTTGTTATGATACTAGCATCCATGAAAATTTTAATATAGACAACTTTGCAAAAGTGCATTATACCGACCCGGAAAACCCAACCAACTTTCACAAAATTTTCCGTTCACCACAAGACATGTTGGGATTACAACAACTTATGGATGAACGCATCTTAGAAGAAGGAATACACCCTTTAACAGTACAAAGAGAGGTTAAAGCAACCTGTATAAGCTCAGGACTTACACTTGGAAGTTACTGTAATATATGTCAAGAGTCGGTAGATAAGCAACAGTTTATACCTGTTAACGAAGTGGGTGGACATACGCTAGTTACGAAAGAAGGAATTGCGCCTACCTGCACCAAAAAAGGAAAATCAGTAGGTATTTCTTGTTCTGCTTGTGGTGAGACAATTATGAAACAAGAATCTATTGCTGCAACCGGACACGCTATAAAGACAAAAATCTCAAAAAAAGCAAGCACCTCATCCAATGGGGAAACTCAAAAGATTTGTTTATACTGCGATAAAGTTACGGAAACTTCCACTATTAAAAAGGTAAGCACTTTAAAACTTTCTAATACTGTTTATACTTACAATGGCAAAACAAAAACACCGACAGTTATTGTTGCTAATTCTAGCAAAAAAAATCTTGTGGAAGGCGAAGATTATACCGTTACCTATCCATTAGAAAGAACGGAAATCGGTGATTATAAAGTAAAGGTTTCATTTAAGGGTAAGTACAAAGGAACAAAGGAATTAACCTTTAAAATAAGATCGCAAGGGGTAAAGAATTTCAAGGCTACGGCCAAAACAACTTCGGTTACACTTACTTGGGAAGCTGCGAAAAAAACCACGCATTACCGTATAGATAAATACGATAGTAAAACGAAAACATACAAAAAAGTGGCAGATGTAAAAGGTACAACATATAAAGTGACAGACCTTACACGTGGCACGAAATATAAGTTTAGAATACGTTCAGTAGCACGCATATCGGGTACAAATTACTACTCTGAAAAGTGCAAATACGTAACGACTATTACTACACCAAATACTGCAAAAATAAGTAAAATCACTAGTACAAAGGCTAAGAAAGCCACAATAAAATGGAAAGCGGTTACGAATGCTGAGGGGTATGAGATTACGTATTCGACCAGCAAAGCTTTTAAAAAGGCAAATACTATAACTGTTACTAAGAAGGGTGTTCTTTCTGCAACTGTGAAAAAATTAAGCAGTAATAAAAAATACTACTTTAAAGTCAGGGCATTCCGAAACCTTTCGGGCGAAAAAGTTTATGGGAAATACTCTGCGGTAAAAAGTAAAAAAATAATTTAAAACAAGAAAAGAGTGGTGCATAAGGGGAATATGAAGGAGGATTAGATATGAAACTCACACAGATTCACCATGTGGCGATCATTGCATCTGATTATGAAGTGTCAAAAGATTTTTATGTGAATAAATTAGGCTTTGAAATTATTCGAGAAAATTATAGAGAAAAACGAGATGATTATAAGTTGGATTTAAAGCTTGGAGACTGTGAGATAGAACTGTTTGGCATAAAAGGAAGTCCAAAGCGACCTAGCTATCCGGAAGCCTGTGGACTTCGTCATCTTGCGTTTAAAGTAGATTGTATAGAAGATGTAATTCAAGAATTAAATGCAATGGGAATAGAGACAGAGCCTATACGCATTGATGAGTATACAGATAAAAAAGCGACATTTTTCAAGGACCCAGATGGGTTGCCGCTGGAATTGCATGAATAAAAGAAGGCGGAATTCTTGACAAATCAAAAAGATATGATACAATAACAAAAGATTGATAAAAACGAAGAAGAGGAATAGTAAGAGCCTATCGTTTTCAGAGAGTTGCCGGTTGGTGTGAGGCAGCAGCGTAATCTCCGAACTCGCCTCAGAGTTCTTTTGGTGAAAGCAAGTAGTCAAAAGCGGGTCTTCCCGTTATAGAAGTAATGAGTGCATCGGAAGTATTTCTGATGAATGAGAGTGGTACCACGGAAAAAGCAGCCTTTTCGTCTCTTGCTGAGATAGAAAAGGCTTTTTATATGTAAAGGAGGAAACAAGTCATGGCAACACCTTATAATCATAAGGCTATTGAAAAGAAATGGCGTGAGAACTGGGAAAAGAACCCAGTAAACATCAAAGAAGATGCAAATGGAAAAAGAGAAAAATATTATTGCTTGGATATGTTCCCATATCCATCAGGAAGCGGACTTCATGTAGGTCACTGGAGAGGGTATGTTATCTCTGATGTTTGGAGCAGATATAAACTGTTACAGAACTATTATATTATTCATCCAATGGGATGGGATGCGTTTGGGCTTCCGGCAGAAAACTATGCGATTAAGATGGGCGTGCATCCGGCAATTTCTACAGCAGAAAACGTAAAGAATATCAAAAAACAGATTAATGATATGGCGGCTCTTTACGATTGGGATATGGAAGTAAATACAACAGATCCTGAGTTTTATAAATGGACTCAGTGGATTTTTGTGAAGATGTTCAAAGAAGGTCTTGCATACGAAAAGGAATTTCCGATTAACTGGTGTCCATCTTGTAAGACAGGTCTTGCAAATGAAGAAGTTGTAAATGGAAAATGTGAACGTTGTGGCACCGATGTTACGAAGAAAAACCTTCGTCAATGGATGCTTCGTATTACGAAATATGCAGAACGTCTTTTGGCTGATTTAGACAAACTTGACTGGCCGGAAAAAGTAAAGAAGATGCAGTCTGAATGGATTGGAAAATCTTACGGTGCAGAAGTAGATTTCCCGGTAGATGGAAGAGATGAGAAGATTACGGTCTATACTACAAGACCAGATACACTTCATGGAGCAACCTTTATGGTACTTGCACCGGAGCATGCGTTGGCAGCTTCTCTTGCTACAGAAGAAACAAAGCAGGCAGTGGAAGATTATATTTACGCATCCTCTATGAAATCAAACGTGGACAGAATGCAGGACAAAGAAAAGACAGGTGTGTTTACAGGTTCTTATGCAATTAACCCGATTAATGGGGCAAAGACACCAATCTGGCTTTCTGACTATGTACTTGCTGATTATGGTACAGGTGCGATTATGTGTGTACCGGCACATGACGACCGTGACTTTGAATTTGCTACTAAGTTTAACATTCCGATTGTTCAGGTTATTGCAAAAGATGGCGTAGAAATTGAAAATATGACAGAAGCTTATACAGAAGCAGCGGGAACCATGATTAATTCCGGTGAGTGGAATGGTATGGAATCTGCAGTATTGAAAGTAGAAGCACCACATATGATTGAAGAACGCGGTATTGGAAATGCTACCGTAAACTATAAACTTCGTGACTGGGTATTCTCTCGTCAACGTTATTGGGGAGAACCAATCCCGATTGTACACTGTCCGGACTGTGGAGCAGTTCCTGTGCCGGAAGACCAGTTGCCACTTACATTGCCAGAAGTAGATTCTTATGAGCCGACAGGAACAGGAGAATCACCACTTGCAGGTATTGAAAGCTGGGTAAATACTACTTGTCCTGTTTGTGGAAAACCTGCAAAACGCGAGACAAATACGATGCCACAGTGGGCAGGTTCTTCTTGGTATTTCCTTCGTTATGTAGATAACCATAATTCTGAGGAACTTGTTTCTAAGGAAAAAGCACAGGAGTTATTGCCTGTTGATATGTATATTGGTGGTGTAGAACATGCGGTACTTCATTTGTTGTATTCTCGTTTCTATACAAAATTCTTGTATGATATTGGCGTAGTTGATTTTGAAGAACCATTTACGAAACTGTTCAATCAAGGTATGATCAACGGTAAGAATGGTATTAAGATGAGTAAGTCCAAAGGAAATGTAGTTTCTCCGGATGATTTGGTTCGTGACTATGGTTGTGATTCACTCAGATTATACGAAATGTTCGTAGGACCACCGGAATTAGACGCTGAGTGGGACGACAGAGGAATTGATGGTGTATATCGTTTCCTTAACCGTTTGTGGAATCTAGTGCAGGATAGTAAGGAAAAGGATATTCAGGCGACAAAAGAGATGATTAAAGTTCGCAACAAGATGGTATACGATATTACTTCTCGTTTGGAAAACTTTAGCCTTAATACAGTTGTTTCCGGATTTATGGAATACAACAATAAACTCATTGACATTGCAAAGAAAGAAGGCGGTGTAGATAAAGAGACCTTAAGTAACTTTGCAGTGCTTGTAGCACCGTTTGCTCCGCATATTGCAGAGGAATTGTGGGAACAATTAGGACATGAGGGAAGTGTGTTCCATTCTGGATGGCCGACTTACGATAAAGAAGCCATGAAGGATGATGAAAAAGAAATCGCAGTTCAGATTAACGGTAAAACGAGAGCTGTCATTACAGTTGCAGCAGACATCGCAAAAGACGATGCCATTGCAGCAGGTAAAGAGGCGGTTGCAGACAAACTGACCGGAACGATTATCAAAGAAATCTATGTGCCGGGAAGAATTGTTAATATCGTACAAAAATAATAGGTAAAACAGTAGGAAAAACCTTTCCCTCAAAAATTTACGAGGGAAGGTTTTCCTTTATGTGGGAGGAAAAAACATTGGACATTATTAGCATTGCGAAACAGGTTTTGTCACTGTTTTTGATTATGATAACCGGATACGTGATGTATAAAAAGCGAATTATTGATGATGAGGCAAACGTTCGGTATACCAGATTGGTTCTTAATATCTCGTTGCCAGCACAGATTATCACAGCATTTGTTTCCAATCAAGGCATTGTGCCAAAGAAAGAAGTAGTGTCTGTGTTTGGAATGTCTGTGCTTCTATATCTGATATATGCAGTGATAGGTGTGTTGTTTTTGATGGCAACAAAAGTGTCGGAGAAACAACGTGGAACCTATCTGTTTATGATGATGTTCGGAAATGTAGGCTTTATGGGCTTCCCTGTTATTGAAGCTATTTTCGGGGAAGAAGCTATGATGTACGCCGTTATTTTCAATGTAATATTCAATCTCTTGGTCTATTCGGTTGGTATTTTAATGATTGGAAAAGATGGCCTACAGGGATTTAGTATAAAAAAATTAATCAATATGCCATTGATGTCTGCCCTTGTGTCAATTGTACTATTTTTTGCGGATATTCAGTTGCCGGAAGTGTTTATGACTTCTTTGGATTTTTTGGGAAAAGTAACAACGCCTGTGGCTATGTTGATTCTTGGTTCAGTATTGGCGAAATTGAGATTCCGAGAATTGTTAGACGAGTGGAGAGTGTACGTGTTTACGGTGATTAAATTAATTATCCTTCCGTTTATTGTGATTTTGCTATTTAGTAGAGTTTTTGAAATGCCGCGATTAGTGACAGGAGTATTCATTGTGTTGTCTGCCATGCCAGTGGCGACAAATTCAACGATGCTTGCTATCGAATATAATGGAGATATACCACTAACGTCAAAAGGAATTTTCTTTACAACGGTGCTTTCTATTGTTACCATACCATTAATAGCAATGTTTTGTTAAGTGAGAAAGGTGTTATTGCAAAAGATGAAGAAAATAAGAGAAAATTATAATCATACGGTATATGCCTGTTACGGTGGCTATGTAACACAGGCCGTTGTGAATAATTATATTCCGCTATTGTTTTTGACATTTCATAAGTCTTATGGGATTCCGTTGGATAAAATTGCGCTTTTGGTTTCGTTTAATTTTGGTATTCAGCTATTGACGGATATTGTAGCTGCACGTTATGCGGAGAAGGTCGGATATCGCAGGTGCTTGGTTGGAGCTCATTTTTTGTGTGCTTTGGGGCTTGTGGCGTTGGCCATTTTGCCCGGAATATTTCCAAATGCTTTTATGGGGATTTTGTGTTCCGTATTTTTGTATGCAGTAGGAGGCGGTTTGATAGAAGTGCTCATCAGTCCTACCGTGGAGGCATGTCCAAGTGATAATAAGGAAGCTGCTATGAGCTTGTCACATTCTTTTTATTGTTGGGGACATGTGGGTGTTGTTGTAATCAGCACAATATTCTTTACATTGTATGGAATTGATAATTGGAAATATATGGCGTTTATATGGGCTATAATTCCTCTTTTGAACGGATTATATTTTGGACAGGTTCCACTTGCAAAACTGGAAGAGGACAGTGAGGGTGCTTCATTAAAAGTGCTATTTAAACAAAAGACTTTTTGGGGCTTTGTCATCTTAATGCTTTGTTCGGGAGCCGCAGAACAGAGTATGAGCCAGTGGGCCAGTGCGTTTGCGGAAAAAGGACTTGGAGTAGGAAAAACAGTAGGTGACCTTTTAGGCCCTTGTGCGTTTGCTGTGTTTATGGGATTATCCCGAGTATTCTATGGGAAATACGGGGAGAAGATAGCCATTCGGCCATTTATGATAGGTAGCAGTGTTTTGTGTATTGTTAGTTACTTGATCGCTGGACTTTCGCATAATCCACTTATGGGCCTTGTGGGGTGTATGCTTTGTGGTATTTCGGTAGGTATTATGTGGCCGGGAACCTTTAGCTTGGGTGCAAAAGCAGTCGGAAACAGTGCGGCTATGGGAGCTATATTTGCCTTAGGCGGAGATTTGGGTTGCGCAGTAGGACCGGCAGTAGTAGGTGTTGTTGCAGATACATATCATGATAATCTACAGTTAGGGATTTTAGTTTCCATCATATTCCCGATTTTGTTGATTCTGGGGATTTTGATAGCAAGAAAACAAAAGAAAATTTAGTAGAAAAATTATTGGAATTAATATGAGGCTGTCTTGTGACAGCCTCTTTTTAGGTTAAAATATTTTTGTTGTCCATTTTGAGCAGTCCCATACTTCATTTACCACATCTCGATAAAATTCCGGCTCGTGACAGATGAGAAGGACACTGCCTTTATAATCTTTTAAAGCTCGTTTGAGTTCGTCCTTTGCATCCACGTCTAAGTGGTTGGTTGGCTCGTCGAGAAGAAGAATGTTTGTCTCTCGGTTGATGAGCTTACAGAGGCGAACCTTCGCTTGTTCACCACCACTAAGGACACGCACTTGACTTTCGATGTGTTTGGTGGTCAAACCACATTTCGCAAGAGCAGAGCGCACTTCGTACTGGTTAAAGGAAGGAAACTCTTTCCATATTTCTTCAATACAGGTAGATTTGTTGTCTGGTTTTGCTTCTTGTTCAAAGTAACCGATCAATAAATTCTCTCCAAGTTCTACGGAACCTTCTAGTGAAGGAATTAAACCTAAGATACTTTTTAAGAGGGTAGTTTTTCCAATACCGTTGGCACCAACAAGGGCGATTTTTTGACCGCGCTCCATCGCTAGGTTTAGCGGTTTGCTTAGAGGTTCTCCATAGCCGATTACTAAGTTTTCCGTCTGGAAAATGTAGCGTCCCGGTGTACGTCCAACTTTAAAAAGAAATTGTGGCTTCGGCTTTTCTGCGGCCAGTTCAATGACGTCCATTTTATCTAATTTTTTCTGGCGGGACATAGCCATATTTCGTGTAGAAACACGAGCCTTGTTGCGGGCCACAAAGTCCTTTAATTCGCTGATTTCCTGTTGCTGACGTTTATAAGCAGCTTCTAATTGTGCTTTCTTTACTTCGTATACTTCTAAGAAATGATCGTAATTTCCAACATAACGATTCAGTTCCTGGTTTTCCATGTGATAGATAATATTTACTACTTCATTTAAGAATGGAATATCGTGTGATATCAGGATAAAGGCGTTATCGTATTCAGTTAGATAGCGCTTGAGCCATGCAATGTGTTCTTCATCCAGATAGTTGGTTGGCTCGTCAAGGAGCAGGATATCCGGTTTTTCTAATAACAGTTTTGCAAGAAGAACTTTGGTTCGCTGTCCTCCGCTTAAGTCTTCGACACAACGATCCAGACCAAAATCCAAAAGACCAAGAGCCCTAGCAACTTCTTCAACTTTGGAATCGATAATGTAAAAATCATGGAGTGTGAGAGTGTCCTGGATGGTTCCAAGTTCTTCCATCATAACCATCATTTGTTCTTCGTCAGCATCACCCAAAGAATCACAGATATCATTCATCTTTTGTTCCAGTTCAAAAAGATAGGAGAAAGCAGATTTCAATACATCGCCGATGGTCATTTCTTTTGTAAGGACTGTGTGTTGGTCCAAATATCCAACGCGCACATTCTTTGCCCACTCGATGGTACCCTCATCTGGCATCAGCTTTCCTGTCACAATATTTAAAAATGTGGATTTTCCTTCTCCATTAGCCCCCACAAGCCCAATGTGTTCGCCTTTCAAAAGACGAAAGGATATATCTTCAAAAATAGCACGGTCACCAAAACCGTGAGATAAGTGTTCAACGTTTAAAATACTCATATGTAAAGCCCTCCACCGACTAATATATCGGATAGAGGGCAAAATGTCAATTTGATACTTATTTCATGGTTTGCTGAGTTAAAATATTTCTCACATGTTCAATTTCCTGAGTGCTCGCTTTTTGAGCCGGAATATAATAGCTCTTTTCGCGAGCAATGTGATAGAGTTTTTCCTGTGAAGTTTCGCATTCATTACGAAGCTGTTTTAAACATTGCTTTAATTCTTTGTTTTCTGTCTGCGGAATCATATCGCCAAACATTTTTAATTCGCCGTTTACACCTGTAAGTGCATCGGAAACCATTGCTTTTTCTGTCATGCCATTTGCCTCCTTCTTATAAGAACTTCATTAAGTCCTGTTTGTTTTTCATTGCACTGTCTGCTGCCTGCTGAAATAGTTGCTTTACTTCTGGATCCTGAGCCTTAGTTGCATAGTCTGTCATTTTTGCCTGAGTTGTTGTATAGCCAACGATAAGGTGTCTTAAGTTTTGTAAATCCAATACTGAAATTTCTGCCATTTTTTCTTCCTCCTTGATTTATACATTCAAGTTTAGTATGCACGCACGGCGAACAAAAATGCATGAAAGAGTTTCCACATTTTTCCGTTTTCTTTAAGCATACATTCCGGATGCCATTGCACACCGACAGCAAATGGGAGAGAGGGAATTTCAATAGCTTCAATGATGTCATCTCCGGTTTTCCCGGTTACGACAATGTCATCGCCGGGAAGATTTATTGCTTGATGATGGAAACTGTTGGTGTAAGCAAAATCACCGAAAAGGCGATGAAGACGACTGTTTGGTTCAAAGGTTACTCTGTGGCTGACATCTCTTCGAGAAGTACTGTTTTGCATATGATTGATGCAGTTCGGTACTTCTGCCAAATCGTGAAAAACAGTTCCTCCGCAGGCGATATTTAAGATTTGCATACCGCGGCATATAGCAAGAAGCGGTTTTTCTTTTTTTAAAATAGCCTTCATTAGGCGAATCTGGAAAATATCCAGAGTAATATCTGTTTCCCCTATCCCTTTCCTAGGTTCCTCTCCGAATAGCAAAGGTGTCACATCACCGCCTCCACAGAATAGAAATCCGTCGCATAATGTGGTATAATCCGATATGACTGTATCTGAGCGAACCATAGGAAGAAGAATAGGGAGCCCGCCGGCCTTATAGACGGCGTGAATATAGGAATTCGTTACAAATTGGCGGTCATTGTCCAAACCGCACACTACGATACCGATTTTAGCTTTCATACATGCTTCCTTTTTATAATAGAGTAGACTAGAATAATAAAGATTATGCAAGGAGAGATAGAAAATATGAGTCTAATAGACCTTCACTGCGATACCTTTTGGCAGATAGATGAAAATCCGACGAAACATTTGAGAGAAAATGATTTATGTGTTGATGTGCAAAAATTGAAAAAAGCGAATAGCATTGCACAGTTTTTTGCTTGTTTTGTTTATACAACAAAAGAAGGGGATGAGCGGTATCGTGGTAGCTATGAAAAAGCGCTTCGTATGATAAAAAGGGCAAAAGAGGAGTTTTCGCAGAATGAAAATGACCTAGTGCCAGCAACTAACTATGAACAAGTAAAGAAAAATATGGCAGAAGGGAAAATCTCTGCTTTTCTTACCATAGAAGAAGGTGGTATATTAGAAGGGAAGTTAGAGCGCCTAGAAGAACTATACGAGCTAGGGATTCGACTGATGACCCTTTTGTGGAATTATGAAAATTGTATTGGATTTCCAAACAGTAGAGATGATAGAATTATGAGCAGGGGGTTAACTTCGTTCGGATTCGAAGTGATAGAACAGATGCAAACATTAGGAATGCTAATAGACGTATCCCATTTATCCGATGGTGGTTTTTATGATGTGGCAAGACTTGCAAAGAGACCGTTTGTAGCATCCCATTCCAATGCAAGGGCACTTTGTAACCATCCACGCAATCTGACAGATCATATGATAAAGACATTGGCAGAAGCAGGCGGCGTAGCAGGTGTCAATTTCTATCCTTATTTTCTGCATTCGACGGGAGTGGCGACAGTGGAAGACTTGGTAAATCATATCTGCCACATGATGCGGGTCGGAGGAGAAGACGTGGTGGCAATAGGTACAGACTTCGATGGGTTTGATGAGGGGACCTTGGATATGCAACATATTGGTGAAATCGACAGACTTTTAAATGCCATGAGAAGACGAGGTGTTACAGAACGTCAGATGGATAAGATTTTTAATAAAAACGCTTTGCGTGTAATAAAGGAAGGAATGCGATAAAGATGTTATTTATTATTGATAAAAAGGCACAGAGAATTGAAAACATGGAAGTGACCAGAGAGGGTATTGTCTTTGGAGAGGCGAGGACCATTAAGAAGGAGCATATATTTGCCTGCCTTCACTGTGAGGAACTTAAAAATATTACACTGATTGTACTCGGGAATCCAGTCTCTCAAGTTACACTTGTATTTGATACGACAGACTTATTTCAAGAAGCGAAAAACATATTGATAACAACCTATCCCGAGATGGAAGTCAGTGAGCAAAACCGTAAGATAAACGGGTATGCATCGGCAATTGTGGCGAAGTTAAAGGAAGGCATTGTGACGGGTATCGTAGACACAAAAGAAAAGAGCGATATCAAAGAATGCCCTGTCTGTGGCATGCAATGCGAACAAGATGCCACATATTGTATGGAGTGCGGAGCAAACCTATAGGAACATAAGAGGAAAAAAGGCATGAACATATTAACGTATATCATAGCAGGATTTTCTGTATTGGGAGCAATTGATTGTATCCTGAATAACAAATTCAGATTAGGAAAAGAGTGGGAGCGGGGATTTCAGATGTTTGGTTCCATAGCCATTTCTATGCTGGGAATGCTCGTCTTAGCACCGGCCATATCCCATGTTCTTACACCGGTTTTAGAACTGATACCAATGGGCGTTCCTTTTGAACCTTCCATTATTGCAGGAGCAGTGCTATCTAGTGATATGGGCGGGGCAAACCTTTCGCAGAGCATAGCTAAAAGTGAAGAAATGGGATACTTTAATGGACTTGTTGTGGCATCTATGATGGGATGTACAACTTCTTTTTCGCTTCCTTTTGCTATGGGCGTGGTGGCAAAGAAACAACAGAAATTGTTGCTTACGGGAATGATGTGTGGAATCGTGACCATTCCTATTGGCTGTATATTTGCAGGAATCATATCGGGTATTGCATTTCAGAGTTTGATTATAAATCTAGTTCCGCTTATCATTTTGGCAGTGGTCATAACCATAGGGCTTTTGAAGGTGCCAAGTTTGTGCGTGAAGATTTTTAAGGGAATTAGTATTGTGATTAAGATTGTCATTGTGTTTGGGATGATGGTTGGTATTGTAGAATTTTTGACCGGATATCAGGTGATACCATATGTGGCACCGATAGAAGAAGGAGCAGTTGTTGTGTTTAATGCGGTAGTTGTTATGAGCGGAACGTTTCCGTTGGTACATATTATCGGAAGAGTGCTTAATAAACCATTAAAAGCCATGGGACGACTCATTGGCATTAAAGATACTGCGGCTATCGGATTCGTGGCATCCCTTGCAACCAGTGTGACAACATTTAGTCTTATGAAAAATATGGATGATAGAGGCGTGGTTTTGAATGCGGCTTTTGCAGTATCAGGTGCATTTGTTTTTGCAGGGCAATTAGGTTTTACGATGTCGGTAAATGCGAATTTCGTTCCGGGATTTATCTTTGGAAAATTAATCGCTGGAATTTTTGCAGTTGTACTAGCTGCGTGGATTACAAGAAAAAAAGAAGGGTAAAAGAAAGAACAACGCATAAATTAGGGGAGCAAACAAAATTGCTCCCCTTCATTTTTTGTATAACTGTCTTTATTTATTTGCTTCAACTTCAGCCATCTTCATTGCGCGAACCTTAAGTGGAAGTCCAAACAATGTGATAAAGCCGTCTGCATCGTGGTGGTCATATAAATCACCAGTTGTAAAGCTTG
>JAZRCJ010000050.1:0-11424 GCA_045659705.1 Faecalimonas sp. | reverse complement strand
ATTATTGATTACAAAACAGGAGCAAAGAGTTTTGATATCAGTGAGTTTTATCACGGCTTGCAGATGCAGTTAGTAACCTATCTGGCTGTTGCTATGGAGCAAGAAAAAGAAAAGCATCCGGACAAAGAGATTGTTCCGGCTGGTATCTTGTACTATCAGATTCAAGATCCGATTGTGGAAGATGTATCAGATGATGAACAGCTAGAATACAACCTTTTGAAGGAATTAAAACCAGATGGGCTTGTAAATGGAGAGGAAGAAGTGCTTTCGCATTTTGATCGTCATTTAGAAGGAAGTTCTCTGGCGGTTCCAGTATCGCGAACCAAGAGCGGAGGACTTTCGAAAACGTCAAAAGCAGTGGGAGAGGCAGCCCTTCGAAGCATGACTGCTTACGCTCTGGATAAAGCGAGAGAAGTAGGAAATCAGATTATTGCAGGAGAGACAGAGATTGCACCTTATGCAATGGGTAGCAAACAGGCATGTACTTATTGCCCTTATGTGGGAATCTGCAAATTCGATGCAAAAATCCCGGGGTATGCGTATCATACCAATGAGAAATATAAAACAGAAGAAGTACTGGAAAAACTAAGGAAGGAGGCAGAAACTTGGGAGTAACATTTACTGCGGAACAACAAAAAGTAATTGATTTACGAGACAGTAATATCTTAGTTGCAGCTGCGGCAGGTTCTGGAAAGACGGCGGTCCTGGTGGAACGTATTATCACCATGCTTACAAAAGATCAACCGGCGATTGACGTGGATGAGCTCTTAATCGTGACGTTTACAGAAGCGGCGGCTGCGGAGATGAAGGAACGTGTGCGTGTGGCAATTGAGAAGGCGTTAGAAGAAAATCCAAGTGATGTGCATCTGCAACGTCAGGCAACCTTAATTCATAATGCACAGATTACGACAATTCACAGTTTCTGTCTTTCTGTTATTCGTGAATATTTTTATAAAATTGATTTAGATCCAGGATTTCGCATCGGAGAAGAAGGGGAACTAAAACTCCTTCGACAGGACGTCATAGATGAATTGTTGGAATCTTATTATGAAGAAGGAAACGATGCATTCATAGATTTCGTGGAGTCCTATGCTTCTGGACGAGATGATAAAAAAATTGGCGAGCTGATTTTGAAAATCTACGAATTTTCCACTGGTTATCCAAATGCGAAACGGTGGCTTAGTGAGTGTGTAAAAAAATATGATGTAAAAACGGTGGAAGCCTTAGACGAGACGGTGTTTGTGAAACTTGTTATGGATTATACGAGTCGATATTTGGAAGATATTACCCATACACTGGAACACCTGATTCAGCTATGTGAGGAACCAGAAGGACCAAAAGCATATGTTGATTGCTTACAGGATGATCTGTCTATTGTTCGCAGTCTTTGTAAGGAAACTACATTTGAAGGCATGCAAGGAAAGATAAGTCTGGCGACATTTAAAAGGCTTGCTCCGAACCGAGATAAAAGCGTAGATGAAGAACTGGTAAAGTATGTCCAATATACCAGAGGTGAGATAAAAAAGACACTGGAAGAAATGCAAAAACAGTATTTCCATAAAACGCCGTTGGAAGTGTGCAAAGACATGCAAATGGCAGGAAAAAGTATGGCAGTGCTGGCTTCGTTAGTGGAAGATTTTATTGATGCATATGCAAAGGAAAAAAGAAATAAAAATCTCATCGACTTTAACGATATGGAACACATGGCTCTTCAAATCCTAACAGAAGAACATGGGGATGAGTTAGTTCCATCTAAAATAGCAACAGAATTTAAGGCGCGCTTTAAAGAAGTTATGATTGATGAGTATCAGGATAGTAACCTTATACAGGAAGCGATTTTGACCAGTGTTTCCGGGGTGTCAGAAGGGCGGCACAATATTTTTATGGTAGGCGACGTAAAACAAAGCATTTATCGTTTTCGTTTAGCAAGACCAGAACTATTTATGGAGAAATTTGACACTTACAGTCTGACCAGCGGAAATAAGCAGCGTATTGATTTGCACAAGAATTTCCGAAGCAGAGAAGAAGTGCTCGAAAGTGCCAATTTTATCTTTGAACAAGTTATGACAAGAGGGTTTGGCGGGATTGAGTACGATGATAATGCTGCCCTTAACGTGGGGGCGACCTATGTCGAAGCACCTCACAATGAGACGGAAATCCTTCTTTTGGACGAAGAAGAGATTTTTGAAATTGTGCCAAGACAGGCAGAAGCTTATGCAGTGGCAAAACGAATCAAGGAACTGATTAAGAACCACAAAGTGCAAGATAAGAAAACCGGAGAACTTAGACCAGTACAGTATAAAGATATTGTAATTCTTACCAGAAATCTAGCTGGGTGGGCGGATGTCTATTCACAAGTTTTGAATATGGAAGGGATTCCGACTTATACCAGTTCGAGAACGGGGTATTTTGAGACACTGGAAGTAACTATGGTTTTGGACTACTTAAAAGTTCTGGATAATCCAAGGCAGGATATTCCGTTTGTGGCGACGCTTACCTGCGGTCTTGTGGGTGTAACAAAAGAGGAACTTGCGACCATTAAGATCGAGACACAGGAAGATTGTTTCTATGACAGGGTGACATCCTATATAGAGACGGGGGACAATGAGACTTTGGTGAAAAAATTGCAGACCTTTACAGCGCAGATGGAACACTTAAGGGAATGTGTTCCGTATACGTCCATTTATGAGCTTTTGAATCGCATGATAAAAGAATTGGGATATGAGGATTATATTGCATCCCTACCAGGTGGAGAACAGCGTGCTGCAAATATAGAAATGTTATTGGAAAAAGCAGTGGCATTTGAAAATACCAGTTATAAGGGGTTGTTCCACTTTGTGCGCTACATTGAGCAGTTGAAAAAATACAATGTAGATTATGGGGAGGCTAGTCTATCCCAAGAAGAGGCAAATGTGGTACAACTCATGAGTATTCACAAGAGCAAAGGGTTAGAGTTCCCAATTGTATTTGTAGGGGGAATGGGAAAAACCTTTAGCAAGCGAGATGTGACCGGAAGTGTTACGATGCACCCGGAACTGGGAGTGGGATTAGATGCCATTTCTTATGAGAGAAGAACGACATCTGCCACCTTGGCAAAGCGAGTGATACAAAGAGAATTGATCTTGGATAATGCGGCGGAAGAACTTAGAGTGCTGTATGTGGCTATGACCCGAGCAAAAGAAAAGCTGATTATGGTCGGAACAATTCCGCATCTAAAACAGAAATTGGCATCTTGCGAGGAGTTAAAGGTACAGAGAGAAAAACAGCTTAGTTACAGTATGCTTACGAAAGCGAACAGTTACTTTGATTGGGTCATCCCAGCGGTGTACCGTCACGAGAGTATGAGTAGCGTGCTTGCTGACTATGAGCTTACAGTTCCGTTTTCGAATCCTTATTACAAGGTGAAGTGTCATATCCATGTTTCTCATGTGGAACCGACTACACTCTTGGAAGGAGAAATAGAAGAGCTCATTGCAAATGACAAGAAGAAAGAGAATCTTACAGACTGGGATACGGCAAAAACCTATGATGCAGATATAAAAATGCAGCTTGAAAACCAGTTTTCTTTTGTGTATCCGTATGAAAGACTTCAAAAACTTCCACAGGCCATGAGTGTGTCAGAACTAAAAAAACGGGCTTATGAGGAAGAACAGGATACTCAAAAGATGTTTAAAGAACAGGAAGTATTTCCACTCTTGCCGCGTTTTTTACAGGAAGAACAAAACGTCACGGGGGCGCTTAGAGGTACAGAATATCATCGTGTCATGGAAAAGATTGATTTTACCAAAACCTATGATGAAGAAACGATAAGGCAAATCAGTGACGTGGTAGAACCTTCGGATATTCTAGGATTTTTAGCTTCGAATCTGGGAAAACGTATGATGCAGGCGGCGAAATGTCAGAAACTCTTTAAAGAGCAGCCATTTGTGCTTGGCGTTGATGTAAAAGACATCTATCCACAGGAAGAGGGGAAAACGCAAATTCTGGTGGAAGGTATTATAGACGTGTACTTTGAGGAAGATGGAGAGCTTGTTGTGGCAGACTATAAGACAGATAAGGTTAAGGTAGCGGCAGAATTGCAAGAAAGATATCACGCACAGCTAGAATATTATGCGAAAGCCCTTGAACAGTTGACAGGGAAAAAGGTAAAAGAAAAAATCATCTATTCCTTTACCCTACATGAAGAACTGGAGGTGTAGAGATGAGATATGTGATAGCATATTTGGGAATCGTAAATGTGGTAGCATTTTTACTCTATGGGTTGGACAAGCAGAAAGCACGTATGAATCGGTGGCGCATACCTGAAAAGGTTCTTTTGGGAGTTGCCGCATTTGGGGGAACCATAGGAGCCTATGTGGGAATGAGAATGTTTCATCACAAGACTACAAAAGCAAAATTTTATATAGGCATTCCACTTATCCTTATGTTACAAGTGGTGGCTGTTGTCGTTATAGAATATTATTTCTAAAGCGGAATAAAAATGGAAAATCAGGCAATCCTCTTATCTGTAGAAAGGGGATGCGGATTATGAGCAAGAAAAAAGAAATCAAAGACATCAGTACATTGACACCGGAAGAAAAGATGAAGTATGAAATCGCAGAAGAATTGGGGCTTCTTGATAAGGTGTTGGAAGAAGGATGGAAGTCCCTGTCTTCAAAAGAGACTGGAAGGATCGGTGGCCTTATCACCAAGCGGAAACGAAAAATGGAGGGCAACTCTTGAAAAATGAGTGGCTTTTTGGTACAATGATACGGCTGGGGAGCAAAAACAGGTGATATTATGGAAGATGTACTACAGGTATTAGATGTTGCCGTAGATTGTCATTCGGCAAAAGAGAATATGAAAAAAGTCGTCCAATATATGGAAAGCGAACCGATGAATTTGGTAGAGATGATAACTATGCAAACATTGGTCGACATACCACAGGAGGACGAAATTACAGTGCAGATGAAGGAGTTTGACCTTACATTTGCAGGAAACAAAGAGATTTTGCAGGCAGCAGAAGTAACGCGGCCGGATTATCTAAAAGAAGCGGAAGAGATGCTATTTATGAAGATGTTTTTGCGTTATCTTCATAAGAATCGAAAACGTGTATTTTTGATAGCAGACACGGCAGAGTTATTGGATGCACTTATAGAGTATGCAAAAAAGCGCTATGGTGGCATTCGGATTTCGGGAACCGCATCTATGGAAGAACATGGTGTGTCCGATGATATGATTGTTAACATGGTTAATGGAACAGAGACGGATTGTATTATGGCTTTCTTGCCATCGCCTCTTCAAGAACAGTTTGCCCTGCGCAACAAAGCTTTGCTAAATGCAAGGATGTGGATGGGCCTTGGAACGGATGTAAAGGACAAATTGATGGGCAGTTTGGTTAGAAACAAATTGAAAACATTTTTTGTTCGACAATTTTTAAAGAAAAAAATAAAAGATGAAAAAAAGAAATCACAATAATTGTGAAGAATTACCAAAAAAAATAGGGGAAATGCATAAATATATGCAAATTCCCCTTTATTTTTTTGTGCTTTTGTATTAAACTAAAGGCAAATGTCGAATGGAGGAAGTGGGATGATATCAAATCAAATACTGCAAAATACAATTGATGGTTTAAAAGCGATTACAAGAGTTGATTTGTGCGTTCTTGACACGGAAGGAAAGGTGTTAGTGAGCACTAGTCGGACGGATGAAGATTATTCTGCTTCTGTGCGTACATTTGTGGAGTCACCTGCAGATAGTCAAGTGATACAAGGCAACCAATTTTTCAAAATATACGAAGAATTTCAGTTAGAATATATTTTGCTTGCGCACGGCGACAGTGATGACGTTTATATGTTGGGAAAACTGGCGACGTTTCAGATTCAAAGTCTTCTTGTGGCTTATAAGGAGCGTTTTGATAAGGATAACTTTGTTAAAAATCTATTGTTAGATAACCTTCTTTTGGTAGATATTTACAACCGTGCCAAGAAACTACATATTGACACGGACGTAAGACGTGTTATCTTTGTGATTGAGATGAATCGTGAGAAAGAGACGAACGCATTGGAGACCGTACGCGGATTGCTCGGTGGGGACGGAAAAGACTTTGTCACGGCCGTAGATGAAAAGAATGTAATTGTGGTCAAGGAAGTGGGCGCAAGTGATGGATATGCTGAATTAGAGAAGATGGCTACACAGATGCTCTTGCTTTTAGAAGAGGAGCTAGGCGAGCGTACTCACATTGCATATGGAACAATTGTGCAGGATATCAAAGAAGTGTCCAAGTCCTATAAAGAAGCAAGACTTGCTCTCGATGTAGGAAGGATATTCTTCCATGAAAAAGATGTGATTGCGTACAATACGCTGGGAATAGGACGTCTTATTTATCAGCTTCCGATTCCGCTTTGCAAGATGTTTATCCGTGAAATTTTTGATGGAAAATCGCCAGACGACTTTGATGAAGAGACATTGACTACGATTAACAAATTCTTTGAGAACAGTTTGAATGTATCTGAGACATCAAGGCAATTATATATTCATCGAAATACTTTGGTATATCGTTTGGATAAGATACAAAAAAGTACAGGACTTGATTTGCGCGTGTTCGAAGATGCAATTACATTTAAAATTGCACTTATGGTAGTTCGCTATATGAAATATATGGAGCAGTTGGAATATTAATCGTGTAGGAGGAGTATATGATAGAGTTAAAAGAAGTTACCAAAGAGTACTCAAAGGGGATTGCAGCACTCAATGGAGTTAGTTTGAAGATTGAAAAAGGCGAGTTTGTATTTATCGTGGGCGACAGTGGTTCTGGTAAATCTACGTTAATTCGTCTGCTTATGAGAGAATTGTCACCGACATCCGGTGTGATTACCGTGATGGGAAAAGATTTGAATAAATTGCCGCACAAACGCGTCCCGATTTACAGAAGAAAAATTGGCGTAGTGTTCCAGGATTTCCGTTTGCTGAAAGACAGAAATGTATATGAGAACATTGCATTTGCACTTCGTGTAACGGAGACATCTACCCGTGTGATTAAAAAGAAAGTACCGGCAGCACTTTCGTTAGTTGGTTTGGCACAAAAGTACAAATCATTTCCAAGAGAGCTTTCTGGTGGAGAGCAGCAGCGTGTTGCAATTGCAAGAGCAATTGTAAACGAACCGTCTATTTTGTTGGCTGATGAGCCGACAGGAAACTTGGACCCGGCAAACCCATGGGAAATTATGAAACTTTTGGAAGAAGCAAATCAAAGAGGAACCACAGTCATTGTAGTTACTCATAATCATGAGATTGTAAACGCCATGAAGAAGAGAGTCATTACCATGAACAAAGGGTGTATAGTCAGCGACGAAAAAAAGGTGGGGATATAGATGAGAATCAGTACGATAGCATATTTAGTAAAACAGGGGATTAAGAATATCGGAAGAAATAAGATGTTTTCCATCGCTTCTATGGCAACTATGGCAGCATGTATTTTCTTGTTCGGATTATTCTTTTCCATTATCATTAACTTCACATATATTGTGGAAAAAGCAGAAGAAGGAGTAGCAATCGTTGTTTTCTTTGATGAAGAGGCAAACGATATGCAAAAACAGAATATTAAGATTGCGCTGGAGTCGAGAGAAGATGTATTAGAAGTCAAATATGTTTCAGCAGAACAGGCGTGGGAAGAATTCCAAAAAGATTATTTTGGTGATAATGCAGATGCGGCAGCAGGATTTGGTGATGATAATCCGCTAGGTCAGTCTGACAACTACGAAGTATATATGAAGTCCGTGGAAAGTCAGACAGAATTAGTAGAGTTCGCCGAAGGTTTGGAGGGAGTACGTCAGGTTAATAAATCGGATGTAGTTGCAAAGGCGCTCACCAATATTAATATATTGATTGCCTATATTTCGGGAGCAATTATTTTGATTCTTTTGGTTGTTGCAATATTCTTAATCAGCAATACAGTTACTATGGGTATTACTATCCGTAGGGAAGAAATTGCAATTATGAAATATATTGGAGCAAAAGATGGATTTGTAAAAGCACCATTTGTGATAGAAGGTGTTTTGATAGGGGTAGTCGGTGCGGCTATACCTTTGGGAATCTTGTATTTTGCTTATGAAAAGGCAGTTCATTACATTATGAACAAGTTTACGATCTTAAATAGTATTTTGGACTTCCTTGATGTGGGAACCGTATATCAGACTTTGTTGCCAATCGGGTTATTGCTTGGTGTTGGTATTGGCTTTGTCGGAAGTTTCTTTACGATTAGAAAGCATTTGAAAGTATAGGAGTAAGGTTTTATTTATATGAAAAAACGTAGTTTTTTAATAGGGGCACTTTGCGGTGCCCTTACTGTATTGTTAGTGGGGATTTTTGTCTGGCCGAGGACAAAAGAAAATACCGTTGTAGATTTCGGTATGGAAACAAAATTGACGTATGTAAAAGCATTGATACAATCCAAGTATCTCTATGAAGATGCGATTGATGAGGAGGTACTTAGAGATGCGCTTATTAAAGGATATGTGGCGGGTTTGGGAGATCCTTACTCCGTGTATTACAATGAAAAAGAGACAAAAGCACTGCTAGAAAGTACAAGCGGAGAGTTCGAAGGAATTGGCGTGGTAATTCAGCAGGACATTGAGACTAAGATTATGACGTTTGTTACGATATATGAGGATTCGCCGGCGGAGAAAGGTGGATTTCAAAGCGAGGATATTCTCTATAAAGTAAACGGAGAAGATGTTTCAGGTCAGGATTTAGATAAAGTTGTATCAAAAATGCGTGGAAAGAAAGGTACAGAGGTGGAAATTACCGTTCTTCGAGGAGAACAGTTAGAAGAAGTGACAGCCACGCTTATCAGAGATACGGTGGAGGTACAGACTGTTTCCAGTGAGTTGAAGGAAGGCAATATCGGATATATTCAAATCACACAGTTTGATGAGGCCACATACGGTCAGTTTGAAAAGGCATTGACAGAATTGACCAATAAAGGCGCAAAAGGTTTTGTCTTTGATGTGCGAAGTAACCCAGGTGGCAATCTAGATACGGTCTGCGATATGTTGGATTTGATTTTGCCTAAGGGGACAATTGTTTATACAGAGGATAAGAGTGGCAAGAAGGATGTCATAGCTTCCGATGAACAACATAAATTGGAAGTTCCAATGGCAGTACTTATCAATGGAAACAGTGCCAGCGCGTCAGAGATTTTTGCCGGTGCAATCAAGGATTATAAGTTGGGAACGATAGTGGGAACAACCACCTATGGAAAGGGAATTGTACAGCAATTGTTTCCGATGACTGACGGCACCTGTCTAAAACTTACCATATCCGAATATTTTACGCCGAGTGGAAACACAATTCATCAAAAAGGGGTAGAACCGGATGTGGAAGTAGAGTATACTAAAGAGGACAATCAGTTAGAAAAAGCATGTGAAATTATAAGGAATGGATTGTAAAAAATCCATTCCTTTTTTTGTTTTGTTGTGGTAAAATAAATGCAATATGTGTTAGTATGTACATTTTTAAAGGAAAGGGATAAAAAACATGCGAATTTTAATCCAAAATGGTTATGTATTAGACCCGGAAAGCAAACAAGAAGGACAGCAAGATGTCTTGATTGAAGATGAGAAAATCATAAAAGTAGGAAACGACCTCGCGGATGTTGCAGATGAGATTCTAGATGCAACAGGTTGTTATGTTATGCCTGGTTTTATCGATTTGCACGTGCATCTTCGCGACCCGGGATTGGAATATAAAGAAACATTGGAGACTGGTGGCAAAGCAGCTGCAAGAGGTGGAGTTACTACCGTGTGTGCGATGCCCAATACAAAGCCAGTTATTGATAACGGTGAAAAAGTATTAGATGTTCATCGCCGAGCAAAGACAGATTCACCGGTACATGTGATACAGATCGGGGCAGTTACCGTAGGGCAGCAGGGCGCAGAACTTTCGGATATAGAAGGGATGGCGAAGGCAGGTTGTCATGCGATTAGCGAAGATGGGAAGTCTGTGATGAATGCAGCGCTCTATCGCAAGGGTATGAAGCTTGCGAAGGAAAATAACATTGCTGTATTTGCACATTGTGAAGATATCACCATGGTGGAAGGCGGCGTTATGAACGCCGATGAAAAAGCCAAAAGCCTTGGACTTAAAGGTATTACAAATGCGGTAGAGGATGTCATTGTAGCAAGAGATATTTTGCTGGCAAAAGAAACGGGCGTGCGACTTCATCTTTGCCACTGCTCGACAGAAGACAGTGTAAAACTTACAGATGCTGCGAAAAAAGCAGGGCTTCCTGTGACAGCAGAAGTTTGTCCACATCATTTTGTGATGACAACGGATGATATTACGAAGGATCATGGAAACTTTAAGATGAACCCACCGCTTCGTAGCAAAGCAGATGTAGAAGCGCTAAAAGAAGGCCTTCGACAGGACATTATGGATGTCATTGCAACAGACCATGCGCCGCACTCTGAAGAAGAAAAAGATACTTCTATGAAGAATGCCATGTTTGGCATTGTAGGATTGGAGACTATGGCGGCACTTACCTACACAGAATTGGTGGACAAAGGGATTTTGACACCGATGCAGATGGCGGAAAAGACAAGCTATAATCCAGCTAAGATTTTAGGGCTTTCTAATAAAGGTTCCATTGCAGAAGGTAAGGTTGCAGACATCGTAATCTTTGATCCAAAGAGAGAATACAAGATTGATAAGAACACATTTTTCTCAAAAGGGAAAAACACACCGTTTGACGGATATTCTGTAAAAGGTGATGTAAAATATACCTTGGTAGATGGGAAAATCGTATATACAAATGAGGCATACTAGGAGGAAGAAAGATGATTAACAAATTAGTACAAAACATTAAGAAAACAAATGCACCAATCGTAGTGGGCTTAGACCCGATGTTAAACTACATTCCGGAGCACGTGCAAAAGAAAGCATTTGCAGAATATGGGGAAACATTAGAGGGAGCTGCAGAAGCGATTTGGCAGTTCAATAAAGAGATTGTAGATAACACTTATGACTTGATTCCAGCAGTAAAACCACAGATTGCTATGTATGAACAATTTGGAATTCCAGGACTTGTAGCATTTAAAAAGACAGTAGATTACTGTAAGGAAAAAGGACTTGTGGTAATTGGTGATATCAAACGTGGTGATATCGGTTCTACATCAGCAGCGTATGCAGTTGGTCATGTGGGACGCGTGCAGGTGGGAAGCAAAACTTACGTACCATTTGATGAAGATTTTGTAACGGTGAATCCATACCTTGGTTCAGATGGTGTGGACCCATTTGTGAAAGTATGTAAAGAAGAAAACAAAGGTATTTTCGTATTAGTTAAGACATGCAACCCATCCAGTGGAGAATTCCAAGACCAGTTGATTGATGGGAAACCACTCTATGAATTGGTTGGTGAAAAAGTAGCTGCATGGGGCGAACAGCACA
>JAZRCJ010000049.1:0-4836 GCA_045659705.1 Faecalimonas sp. | reverse complement strand
ATGGAAGAACTATTTCAAATGCAAGAGGTGGATATACATACATATTCACCTCTTACTTTGGCGTATATAGGGGATTCCATTTATGATTTGATTATTAAAAATTTAGTTGTAAATCATGGAAACAAGCAGGTGAACAAGCTTCATCAAGAGACAAGTGCCTTAGTAAATGCACAGACACAGTCAAAGATGATGCGCGTGTTACAAGAACTTTTGACAGAAGAGGAACACGCTGTATATAAGCGAGGGAGAAATGCAAAATCTGTATCTCCTGCAAAGAATCAAACGGTTACAGATTACCGTCGTGCCACTGGGTTTGAGGCGCTCTGCGGATATTTGTATCTAAAGAAGGATTGGAAGCGACTGCTTGATTTGGTGAAAATCGGTTTGGATAGCATAAAAGAAGGGGAGTAAATGTATGAGTGAGATTATAATTGAAGGAAGAAATGCAGTGATAGAAGCCTTTCGAGCAGGAAAGCCGATAGATAAGCTGTTTGTGTTGGATGGCTGTCAGGATGGGCCGATTCGCACCATCGTAAGAGAGTCCAAAAAACATGATGTGATTTTGAAATTTGTAACAAAAGAACGTCTGGACCAAATGTCAGAGAGTAAAAAGCATCAAGGTGTCATTGCATATACGGCAGCTTATGAATATTCTGAAATGGAAGATATTTTTGCGTTGGCAGAAGAAAAAGGGGAAGACCCGTTTGTGATTTTGTTGGACAATATTGAAGATCCTCATAACTTGGGCGCGATTATACGTACTGCAAACCTTGCAGGAGCACACGGAGTTATCATACCGAAACATCGTGCAGTGGGACTTACAGCTACCGTAGCAAAGACATCCGCGGGTGCACTAAATTACACCCCGGTTGTGAAAGTGACAAATTTGGCAAAAACTATGGAAGAATTAAAAGAAAGAGGATTATGGTTCGTGTGTGCCGATATGGGTGGCGAAACTATGTATCGCTTAAATCTCACAGGACCTATCGGTCTTGTAATAGGCAATGAAGGAGAAGGAGTAGGACGCCTTGTAAAAGAAAAATGTGATTTTGTGGCATCCATTCCGATGAAAGGTGATATCGATTCTTTGAATGCATCCGTGGCAGCCGGTGTATTGGCGTATGAGATTGTAAGACAACGTCTGAAAGGATAAGTATATGAAACAATATGAACAGATGACGGATGAGCAGCTGATGGAAATCTTGCGAAATGGGGAAAAAGAAGTTGTGGAATTCATCCTTCGAAAATACAAGTCATTAGTTCGAGGTAAGGCAAAAGAGATGTATTTGCCGGGAGGCGAATTGGATGATTTGATTCAAGAGGGAATGATCGGATTACATAAAGCGGTGGAAAGTTATGATAAGAATCAAGGCGCAAGTTTTAAAACCTTTGCAGAAATCTGCATTTCGGCCCAGCTTAGCACAGCAATAAAGGCATCTATGCGTCAAAAACACATTCCGTTGAATTCTTATGTGTCTCTCTATGAAGAAAGAGATGATGAAAAAGAAGATGCACAGGCACCTCTAATTGATACGATTCAAACAGAAAAGGAACAAAATCCAGAGGAATTGTTTTTGGATAAAGAATATCTACAAGGCATCAGCGGTGAAATGGATTATCTGTTGAGTGCATTGGAAAAGAAAGTGCTATACTTGCATCTGTTGGGAACGGATTATCAAACGATAGCCAAGCTTTTAGATAAAACACCGAAATCCATAGATAATGCACTTCAGAGAGTGAAACAAAAGATGAGTATGATATTAGAATAAAAAAGGGTTGCCAATGTGGCAACCCTTTTTACAGCTGTTGGCGGGACTTGAACCCGTGACCTCCGCCTTACCAAGGCGACGCGCTACCGACTGCGCCACAACAGCACACTGTCCGAAACAGTACTTACATATATTACTATACGTTTTGGGGAAAGTCAAATGTTATTTGAAAATACATTGAGTGTTTTTTGGTCTTGTGTTACAATGTATTCATACAAATGAAATGCAAATCGAAATTCGTGCTATATCAGCAAAAAAATCCAAGAAAAAAGTATTGACAATTGAGAATAAGTGTACTACTATTATAACTAGAAAAGCGAACATAAGTTCGTGTTGTGAAAAAGGAGAATAATAATATGGTAAATGAAGATAAAAAGAGAGCGTTAGATGCGGCTATTTCCAAGTTGGAGAAAGATTTTGGAAAAGGAACCGTTATGAAATTAGGAGATGCTAGTGCGAATGTTTCTGTAGAAACAGTTCCAACAGGATCCTTAAGCCTTGACTTAGCGCTTGGATTAGGCGGTGTTCCAAAGGGAAGAGTGATTGAAATATATGGTCCAGAATCCAGTGGTAAGACTACCGTTTCTTTACATATGATAGCGGAAGTACAAAAAAGAGGTGGAATTGCTGGTTTTATTGATGCAGAACACGCATTGGATCCTGTATATGCCAAGAGTATTGGTGTAGATATTGATGAATTATATATTTCTCAGCCGGACAGTGGTGACCAGGCATTAGAGATCGCAGAGACGATGGTTCGTTCAGGCGCAATTGACATTATTGTAGTGGACTCTGTTGCTGCCCTTGTTCCACGTCAGGAAATTGAAGGTGATATGGGTGATTCCCATGTGGGGCTTCAGGCGAGATTGATGTCTCAGGCATTGCGTAAATTGACACCGGTTATCAGTAAGTCAAACTGTGTTGTGATTTTTATTAATCAGTTGCGTGAAAAAGTAGGGGTTATGTTTGGTAATCCGGAAACTACCACAGGAGGTCGTGCGTTGAAATTCTATGCTTCTGTTCGTATGGATGTAAGAAGAATTGAGACGTTGAAGCAGAATGGTGAGATGGTAGGTAACCGTACCCGTGTGAAGATTGTAAAGAATAAGATTGCACCACCGTTTAAAGAAGCGGAATTTGATATTATGTTTGGAAAAGGTATTTCGAAGGAAGGAGATATCTTGGATCTCGCGGCAAATATTAATTTGATTAGTAAAAGCGGTGCATGGTATGCGTATAATGGTGAAAAGATTGGCCAGGGACGTGAAAATGCAAAGATATATTTACTTGAGCATCCACAGTTGATGGAGGAATTGGAAACAAAGATACGCGCACATTATGGCTTGACTGATGCAGCGAAAACAGATGGAGAATAGCAGAATGCTTGTTACCAAACTTACTGAACTTACAAAAACAAAATATAAAGTTTACATTGATGAAGAATTCGCCTTTGTGTTATACAAGGGCGAATTGTTGCAATATCACATAAATGAGGGTGAAAGCATTTCAGAAGAAACCGTTTCTGAAATTTTAGAGAAGGTATTAGTAAAAAGGGCAAAACTTAGAGCGCTACACTTGATGAATGTGATGGACAGAACCGAAAAAGGATTGCGACAAAAGTTGAGAGATAATCACTATCCGGAAGAAGTAATAGAAAAGGCAATCACGTATGTAAAATCATACGGATATGTAGAAGATGAGCGGTATGCCAACCAATTTATTCAAAATCGCAAGTTAAAGAAAAGTCGAAGAGAATTAGAATGTGAAATGCTGAAAAAGGGGCTTTCCAGAGATGTGGTTTCTTGTATGTTAGAAACCCAGTATGATAAGGAAGATGAAGTTGAGACTGTTCGTCGAATTGCCGAGAAAAAAGGCTATCGAGAAGGCATGGAAGATGTAGAAAAAAAGAAGATATTTGATTTTTTAGTAAGAAAAGGGTTTTCTTATGATACAATCCGTCAAGTGCTACAAATTTCTTTATAGAAAGCTTGACATAATTGTGAAAACAGTATAAAATTTAAGTGTTGTAAAAGTACAATGAAAATTAAATAAGGAGGTGCTCCTGTGCAGTTAGATAGCATAATGATAGCTATTCTGGCCGCAGGTGCTGTGGTTTTAATTGCATTAGCAATTGTTATTACCCGTTCTGCAACGATCTCTGGACTCAAAAAAGATGCAGAGTCTCAGATAGGAAATGCAGAAACAAAGGCGAGAGAGATTATTGACAATGCACTTAAAACAGCGGAAGCCACAAAGAAAGAAGCACTCTTGGAAGTAAAGGAAGAGTCGATTAAGACTAAGAATGAACTCGAAAAAGAAACGAAGGAACGAAGAGCTGAGTTACAACGTTATGAAAAACGAGTGTTATCCAAGGAAGAAGCTTTAGATAAGAAGGCAGAAGCGATTGAACAGCGTGAAGTGAATTTTGCGGCAAAAGAAGAGCAGATGAGACAGCGCGAAGCGAAAGTAGAAGAGCTTAGCAAACAACGAGTACAGGAACTAGAAAGAATCTCAGGACTTACCTCCGAACAAGCAAAGGATTATTTGTTAAAAACTGTTGAAGATGATGTAAAACATGATACTGCAAAACTGATTAAAGAATTAGAAACGCAGGCAAAGGAAGAGGCTGGAAAGAAAGCAAAAGAATATGTTGTTACAGCTATTCAGAAATGTGCGGCAGATCATGTGGCGGAAACTACAATTTCGGTTGTACAACTTCCAAGTGATGAAATGAAAGGTAGAATTATTGGTAGAGAGGGACGTAATATCCGTACTCTTGAAACCATGACAGGTGTAGAGTTGATTATTGATGATACACCGGAAGCTGTTGTTTTATCAGGATTTGATCCTATTAGAAGAGAAGTTGCCAGAATCGCTCTCGAACGACTGATTGTGGACGGTAGAATCCATCCGGCAAGAATTGAAGAGATGGTAGAAAAAGCACAAAAAGATGTAGAGACGATGATTCGTGAAGAAGGAGAGGCAGCCGTATTAGAAGTTGGTGTTCATGGCATTCACCCTGAATTAGTTCGTCTTTTAGGACGTATGAAATTTAGAACAAGCTATG
>JAZRCJ010000048.1:0-5678 GCA_045659705.1 Faecalimonas sp. | reverse complement strand
ACTTGCGACCAAACTTGGTGCAGATGCAGTTGTAAATACAACCAAAGAAGACTATATGAAGGAAGCAATTGCAATCACAGGTGGCAAAGGATACGACTATGTATTTGAGACGGCAGGACAGGTGCCAACCATGCATATGGCATTTGAACTTGCAGCCAACAAGGCACATGTGTGCTTCATTGGTACGCCTCATGTAGAGCTTAGCTTCACACCGAAGATGTGGGAGAATATGAATCGAAAAGAGTTTAAGTTAACTGGGTCTTGGATGTCTTATAGCGCACCATTTCCAGGAAAAGAATGGGAACTGACTGCGCATTATTTTGCAACAGGACAATTGAAGTTTGATCCGGGATTCATCTTTAAGAAGATGCCAATGAGCCAGGCTCAGGAAGCATTCCAAATGTTTAAGACACCAGGACTTGTGCAAGGAAAAGTATTGCTTGTGAACGAAGATTAGGAGGATGCCATGATAGTAACAGTAACCTTGAATGCTGCTATTGACAAGCGGTATGTGGTAGAAGGCTTTCAGGTGGGCGAGGTAAATCGGGTAAAAGAATGCAGTTACACACCTGGAGGAAAAGGGCTTAATGTATCGAAGCCTGCAGCAATCGCTGGGGCAAAAGTAGTTGCCACTGGATTTGTGGGTGGTCACGCTGGGAATTACATTGAGGATGAACTAAAACCGTTTGGTATTGAGAGTGCTTTTTATCATATGAAAGAAGAAAGTCGTTCTTGCATTAATATTTGGGACAGCGTCAATAAAGTGCAAACAGAATTTTTGGAACCTGGTTTTAACGTAACGGAAGCAGATTTTGAAGGTTTTGTAGAAAAGTTTACTGCTCTTGTAAAAGAGGCGGATGTGGTTGCAATGTCTGGCAGCGTTCCGAAAGGATTGGATGGAAAGGCATATCAAAGATTGGTAAACATTGTCAAGGGGGCAGGAAAGAAAGTAATCTTAGATACCAGTGGAAAACTTCTGGAAGATGGAATAGAAGCGAAACCGACGATGATCAAACCGAACATTGATGAGATTCGCATGTTGACTGGAAATCAGTGCAATGATTTAACGGAGATTATAGAAGCGGCAAAGCAGATTCAAAAACGTGGCGTAGAGATTGTTGCTGTGTCTCTCGGAAAAGATGGCTCGATCGTAGCCTGTGAAGAAGGTGTCTATCGCGCCATTGTGCCGAAGATTGATGCTGTGAATACAGTTGGATGTGGCGACTCTATGATTGCGGGATTTGCCCTAGGACTTAGTGAGGGACTTTCCATCAAAGAGACACTTCGAAAAGCTAGCGCCATTTCTGCGGCTGCGGCATTACGAGAAGAAACAGGATTTTTTGTAATGGAAGACATGGAACAAATTTTCCCAAGAGTGGAAATTAAAAACATATAAGGAGGAAACAAAGATGAGTGAATTTATCAATCCGGCTATCGTGCCGAAAAAGAAACTTTACACAGGAGAGGAGATTCCATGTGTGGGTATGGGGACCTTTGGTTCAGACCGCGTAAGCGCAGAGGAAGTATCGGGAGCAGTTGCAGGAGCGATTCGTGCAGGTTATCGTCTGTTTGACTGTGCGGCATGCTATGGAAATGAAGCACAGATCGGAGAAGTGTTCGAAACAGCATTTGAAGAAGGCGTGGTAGAGCGTAAAGATTTATTTATCATGTCGAAAGTATGGAACAATATGCACCGTGATGTAGAAACGGCTTGTAGAAAGAGTATTGCAGATTTGAAGTGTGATTATCTAGATATGTATTTTATTCACTGGCCATTTCCAAATTATCATGCACCAGGGTGTGATGTAGACTCTAGAAATCCAGATTCCAAACCATTTACAGTAGAAGAATTTATGGATACATACAGACAGTGTGAAGAACTTGTGAAAAAAGGATTGATTCGTCACATCGGTATCTCTAACATGACGATTCCAAAGATGGATGCGACGTTACATTTAATGGAAATCAAACCATCCGCAGCTGAGATTGAAATGCACCCGGCATTCCAGCAAAGAGATATTCAGGAATATTTGGAAGAAAGAGATATCCTTCCGATAGGATATATGCCGATTGGTTCGCCAAGAAGACCAGAGAGAGATATTATGGCGGAAGACGTGGCAGATCTTGAAATGCCAGAAATGCAAGCAATTGCAAAAGCACATGGTGTACATCCTGCAATCATTGCACTCAAATGGGCACATCAAAATGGTCAGCTTCCAATTCCATTTTCTGTGCACAATTATGTTGCAAACTTAAAATGTATGACAGAAGATCCGCTTACAGATGAAGAAATGGCAACGATTGCAACTCTAGAAAGAGGAAACAGACTTGTAAAAGGGCATGTGTTTTTGTGGGAAGGTGCAAAAGACTGGCATGATCTTTGGGATGAAGAAGGATTTATAGTAAAATAGAACGCAAAAAAAGCTGCTAATTGATAGCAGCTTTTTTTAATATGTGATTTACTAATTTTTCGTTGATTGGCAAGAAACGTTCTGCCACAAGCCCTACTAAGCAGGCACAAACAATGGTGCCGATTCCAAACTTCCCACCGAGGAAAAAGCCAACCAAGACAAAACTGATGTCGGTGATAGTTCTTGTGATCCCAAATGGAAAATGCCCCTTGTCGCTGATGGATATGGCAACTAAATCATTTGGACCTGTTCCTGCATCGCTTTTTATCACGATTGTCATTCCGTATGCGAGAATAATACATCCCAATGCGAGGGAAATCAGTCGAATGACAAAGGGATTACTGGAGTTTAAAACGCCACCCAATAACCAAGTGAAAAAATCGATGATCGGTCCGCCGAATGCCATACAGAATACGGTGCCTATCTTTATATATGTACGATCCACAAAAAGCAATACGACTATGATAATAAGATTAATTCCAATGTGCGTGTAGCCGTGGGTTAAAACAGAGAGCCCGGTTGCCTTTTGGAGGGAACGAAATACTCCTTGCACCAATACATTGAATGGATCCGAACCAAGGTCAGCAAGTAAAAATAAAGTAACGCCCAAATGAGCAATGGCAAGACCGAAAAATAAGATTATCATTCGTACGATGATTTCTTTTAAACTTCGTTTCATAATCATACCTCACTGATAGAAAATTATTCTTTTTCTGAAACATCCGGATGTTTGTAGGAATATTGAATGGTTTTTACTTCGTCAGTGGAAATGTAGAATAAAATAATATTTCCATTGTCGGAGTACCACACATGTCCGCCAGAAGTAGCAAGCTCATAATGGTAACCGCTCTCGCCATAAGTATCTTCTGTTTCTGCGAGTAGTTTTTTGTATACAGAGTTTAAATCTTTTGCATCATCAGATGTGTAGTTAAATGCCATGCATACTAATTTATCGTTGGCATCAAACATATATTGAACAGTACCGTCCAAGCCATTGTAAGTTGTCTTTACATCATATGTATCACCTTCGTAAGCGGAATCAACAGTCTTGTTTAATTCGCCACCGAGAGATTTGATGTCATCCAATGTGTTTTCCCATGTGATTTCTGTAAATGGGCACTTGATTTCTTTTGCCTTTTTGCATGCAGTTAAAAAGGAAGTGGTAAGTGCTAGGATAAGAGCAAGACATATCAATTTTTTTAAGTGTTTCATAATGACCTCCACAAATCTAAATTCGTAGTTTTATTATACACAACTTATATTGACTTGGCAAAGAAAAATGTGCTTTAATAAAAGAAATAAAGCGAAACGGTTCGTGGTGAAAGGATAGAGGTACGTAAGATGGCAGCAACAATGCGAGATGTCCGAGACAAAACGGGATTATCACTGGCTACAATTTCAAAGTATATGAATGGAGGCAATGTGCTTCCTGAGAATAAAATCCTAATTGAAAAAGCGATTAAGGAACTCAATTATGAGGTGAATGAGATCGCTAGAGGATTAGTGAAGAATTCGACTAAGACAGTTGGGGTTTTAGTTTACAATATTGCCAGCTTTTTCAGTAGCAACATTTTGCATTATATAGGACAAGAGCTTCGCAAGAACGGATATGCTATGATGATCTGTGATTCTTGCAATGATGAGGAAGTGGAAAGAGAAAATTTACGTTTCTTGCTCGGTAGAAAAGTGGACGGCATCATCGTGCTTCCGGTTAGTATGAGTGGTGAATTTTTGGGACCGGCAAAAGAAGCAGAAATCCCAGTTGTGTTATTGGACCGTTCTTTGCAAGATGAAGAGTTTGATTGTGTGTGTATCGATAACCGAGTGGCTGCTTTTCGTGCAGTGGATACGTTTGTTAAAAATAACCATAAAAAAATTGCTATTATTGGTTCGGATGTGGAAGATACAGGGATTGAACGAATAAAAGGATATAAGGAAGCTATGGAACAGGCGAATCTTCCTATTATACCGGAGTACGTGAAGTTGGGAAGATTTGATGTGCAGGAAGGGTATGAGAAGATGAAACAGCTTCTTTCGATGAAAAACAGACCAACAGCAGTTCTGCTTTCCAATTATGAAATGGCACTTGGCGGAGTGATGGCGGTAAATGAATCCGAATATTCCTGTCCAGAAGATATTTCCCTTTTTGGTTTTGATGATCTGTTGGTATCTAGTGTGGTAAGACCAAGTCTTTGGATGGTGGTGCAACCGATGGAAATGATGTGTGCCAACTCTGTAAGCCTGTTGTTGGAGCGTATTCAAAAGACAAAAGAAGATGCCCCGATGAAACTGTGTTTTGCTGCAAAAGTACAGGAAGGTCAATCTATTAAAACGCTGTAATTGGTACAGTGTAGATGTGGGCGAACCGTTTCGCGCTGAAAAACCTTAGGAAATATATGGCATTAGAAAAAAATACATAAATAAGAGAAAAGGTTATTGACGACCAAAAGATATGATAGTATAATATGCACTATAAGAGGAGAAATTGAACCGCGAGAGTGTAAAAAATGACGAAAGATGTTGTTTTTTAAATAGCGCGAACCGTTTCGCGATAAAAGGGCGAACAGTGTTCGCTTTGGCGCTTTGGTAGTTCAATTTTTTGCGGGACTAAATATAGAGGAGGAATAAAGGTGGAAAAGATTAAACAAAACGCATTTGTGAAAAAGGTGGGGTTTAACAGAATCGTCCTCGTGTTCGTTATGTTATTGATGTACGCATTCTTCTGCGTTATGACGAACGGCGTATTCTTTGGGCTTTCCAGAATCTTGAACATTCTCAATTATGTTTACTTCTTAGGCTTCCTTGCATTAGGAGTAACATTTGTAATTGCAACCGGAGGAATCGACTTTTCAATTGGACCGGTTATGTTCTGTTGTGCATTGATTGCTGGTTACAGCCTCACAACTCATGGAGTACCGATGCCGATAGCATTGATTCTCAGTATTGTAATCGGTTTGTTGTTCGGTATTTGGAACGGATATTTGGTGGCATATTGGTCAGTACCTCCGTTCATCGTATCAATGGCAAGCATGAATATTGCGAAAGGTCTTGCTTCTGTGTTTACAAAGACACAGTCTGTAAGCTGGCCACAGGCAACCGCTGCAGATGGTTGGTACAGAAATATCATTTCAGTAGGAAACATTCCAGTGGGATTGGTTATTTTCCTTGCAATCGCAGTTGTTTGTGCGGTTATCCTTAACAAGACAAAGATGGGACGTTATATGCTCTGTCTTGGAAGTAACGAAGAAGCAGTAAGACTTTCTGGTG
>JAZRCJ010000047.1:0-2075 GCA_045659705.1 Faecalimonas sp. | reverse complement strand
GGAAATAAGCTGTTCGGTCTGCCGTGTTACTGTGGTCATGATTGTTCAAAGTGTGTTACCTATATTGCAACGCAAACCAATAATGAAGATCTGCGCAGACAGGCTCAGAGCTTTTATAAAGAGAACTTTGGACTTGACATTCCTCTTGAAAAATTCTATTGCGATGGTGGCAGGTCAAAGAACGTGTTTGAGCTGTGCAAGGAATGTCCTTTCAAAAAGTGTTGTATTGAGCATGGTATAGATACTTGTAGTAAATGCTCGGAATACCCTTGCAAAGATATTTCGGACTATCAAGAAAAGTATGTAAATAAGTGCAATCAACTGGAGTATAAGCGATGACCATAGAAGAAATAAAAATTCGTCAGTTAGCAAACCAACATTTGCTCCAACCGACAGATAAAATGACCGTCCTCCATGATCTTTGCGGTGTTCAAGCGCAATTCATGGTAAACGCTATGCACTCGCTGAAAATAAGGTGCTCAGATTATAACGAGGACACGGTCAAAAATGGGCTTGTGAAAAACTGGACAGTCAGAGGAACAGTCCATGTGTTTGCGGAAGATGATCTACCCTTATTTATTCATTGCAATAATGGGCAGGATTATCTTCGCAACGATTGGCGTGGATATACATTCTGGAATCAGCGTGATAAATGGGCACTTACACCAGAGCGACAGGCTTATTTTGCTAATGTGATCTTAGAGGCTCTTAAATGCTCAGAGCTGACAAGAGAAGAATTAAAGGATGTCTGCAGACAAAACGGTATGACCGAACCGGAAGAAAGCAGTATGTTCGACCAATGGGGTGGCGGCGTTCGTGAAATGTGCGAACGTGGATTTATAAACTATGTTGTCCAGGAAAAGAAAGCTTTCTGCTTATCTCCTGCGTTTACTCCTATTCCAGAGCAAGAAGCAAACCTTGAAATGGCTCGTCGATACTTTACGCACATGGGACCTTCCACCATTCACGATGCCATGTACTATTTCCATGCAACAGCCGCACAGGTTAAGGATTGGCTTTCCAAACTACCTGTATCAACAGCAGAATGTGAAGGTAAAACCTATTTTTATATCGACACCAATCAGACTTACGATCAAGGGATTCCGAAATGTCTGTTCCTTGCAGGATTTGACCAACTTCTTTTAGCTCACGAAAAAAAAGAAAGCTTGTTTTTAAGCCAAGAGAATTTGAGAGCGATATTCAATCTCGCAGGAATTGTAATGCCTGCATTGATGATTGATGGCAAAGTGGTCGGTAAATGGAAAAAGAAGAATAAAAAATTGTCGGTTACGATGTTCAAAACAGTAGCGCAACAAGAAAAAGACATCGTTGCCGATTTTGCAGGTATGCTGTGGAATGATATTACATCAATAAGTTTTGATGAATAAGTATCTTTCTGTGGCGTTATACGAGAAAGACAGGTGAAATAATGCCAAGAGAAAGTAAAAACACCTTTACAATAAGTGGTGATCAGATTACTATCTCCCATCCGGATTGGGATTTTAGGGCAACTGCCACAATACGGGATGACTATGCGGAAGAACTCCAATCAGTTACATGGAGTAGAAACGGCGACTATCTTTATAATGCAAAACTCGGTGGGTATCTCCATCTTTACATAATGAAAAAATGGTATGGCGAAGAAACCTATGAGCAGATGAAAGAAGAAGGATATGTGGTTGACCACATGGACGGTGATAAGCATAATTGCTGTATTGACAACCTGTTCTTCTTAATAGAGAACGAAAATAAAGCAAAAGGCTTTACTGTAGATCAGTATAATAAAGAAAAAACACACATGGCGCTCACCCTTTGCAGAGACTTTGACACAAAGCATTTTCAAATCACCATAGTGTTTAACTATCCTGCTATCGCAAAGATCAGTACGGTAGAAAGTTCAGCCGTGATTGATTTGGCATATTTACTTTATGACCGTGATTATCCCGAAGTTATAAACGATGCGACAGCTTTTCTGTACGACTATAACAGGGATTACACTTTTGAACCCGAAAAGCTCCATGTTGGCGATTATCATATTGAGGGAGCATATGGATCTCCGGTCTCCATAGATGTAT
>JAZRCJ010000046.1:0-12144 GCA_045659705.1 Faecalimonas sp. | reverse complement strand
GTTCGTTACAACGCTCTTATGAGAGCAAATCCGGAAAGAGCAGAAGACTTGTTTGCAAAATCAGAAGAATTTGCAAAAGAAAGATATGAATATCTCAACAAGTTAATTACACTCTACGGGGAAGATGCTGAATAATAAAGAAATATTCTAGAAAAGCACACGGGAAATTTCCCGTGGGCTTTCTTATTAATTTTATTCACAAACAATTTTTGCAACACGTACTACTAAATCTCTTCCGTATGTAAAAGGAACAGTGTGGATTGTTACATTGTCACCATTCTGCGTAAATTCAACAGGAGTATTGTTGTCCATCCAGTTTACTGAAGTAATCTTATCCGACAATTTAAATACATCTGAATAGTTGGCAGTAGCATTCAGTGCCACATTCGGGTCTGCTGACATTGGCAAGTTATAACAGAATAAGTAATAATTCTTTCCGTCTTTTAAGATAAAGTCGTCTTCTTTGTTTTCAATCTCAATGCCACAAGGGAGTGGTTTTCGAATTGCTTCTTCAAAGTATGCTACCCATTCACCTAAGATTCCAAACATAGCTACGTCAATCGGGCGAATAGAACCATCACCCATGGGACCTAAGTTCATAAGAAGGTTAGAACCATAACGGCGACAATCAGCAAGTTCACGAATCATTTGCGCAGGAGATTTGAAGTTTAGATCTTCCTTTGCATATCCCCAATGAGAGGCAAATACTTCGCACATTTCGCTTGCGATGTATTTCGGTGAGCCTTCCATGTTAAGAGGTTGTGGTTTGCCACGTTCGAAGGTGACGCTATCTAACTCGATATGTCCAAGAGCACCGAGGGCATGAAGGCCTGTGTTGTTGATAATCATGGCTTCCGGTTGGTGTTTTCGGATAGTTCCGTAAAGGGCATCTTCTTCCCAGTCGTCGTCTGGTCTGTCCCACATACCGTCGAACCAAAGACCACCGATTTTTCCGTAGTTTGTGCAGAGGATTTCTATACTCTTACGAAGATATTTTAAGTATGTTGGAAAATCCTCCTTGTATGATGCTTCACGCCAATCTAACAATGTATGGTAGAAAAATGGAATGATATCGTTTGCGCGGCATGCATCTACGAATTCTTTTACTAAATCACGACCACAGAAATGTACAGCATCGTAATCATTTAAACCACAAGTGTCATATAAGGAATATCCATCGTGGTGACGGGTTGTTAAAGTGATATATTTACAACCTGCGTTTTTTGCCAGTTTTACAAGTTCTATTGCCCAGTCTGGTTTTGGGTTAAAACGGGTTGCGTAGGTTTCGTATTCAGCATCAGGAACATTGTTTAAGTTCTTAGTCCATTCGCCACTTCCTTGTGTGCTGTATGTACCAAAATGGACAAACATGCCAAATCCCAGTTGTTCAAAATCTTTAATATATTGTTTTATTATCATAAGATTTCCCCCAAAAAATTCTTTTGTGGACAATTTAACATAATTCTAGGAAAAGAGCAAGCAAAAGCTATGATACCCTTTACAATGATAAAGCCCAGATGGTATAATAAACGGAATATGAAATCAAAAGAAAAGGAGACTTGAAAAATGGATATGTATGCAACATTTTGGTCATTAATCCCACCGTTGGTGGCGATTGTACTTGCCTTAATTACAAAAGAAGTTTATAGTTCTTTGTTTTTGGGCATTTTAGTAGGAGGTATGTTTTTTGCGGGCTTCTCTTTTGAGGGGACGATTATGCATATTTACGAGAAGGGAATTATCACAGTATTATCTGATTCTTACAATGTAGGAATTTTGATTTTCTTAGTACTTTTAGGAGCCATGGTTAGCATGATGAATCGTGCCGGTGGTTCGGCTGCATTTGGTAAGTGGTCGAAAGAACACATCAAATCTCGTGTGGGAGCACAGCTTGCAACGATTATCTTGGGAGTGCTTATTTTTATTGATGATTATTTTAACTGTTTGACCGTAGGAAGTGTTATGCGCCCGGTTACGGACAGACACAACATTTCTCGTGCAAAGTTATCTTACTTGATTGATGCGACGGCAGCACCGATTTGCATCATTGCACCGATTTCTTCGTGGGCAGCAGCGGTTGCAGGATTTGTAGAAGGAGAAAATGGGTTCTCTGTATTTATCAGAGCAATTCCATATAACTTTTATGCTCTTTTAACTATCGTAATGATGGTTGGATTAGTTGTTATGAATGTGGACTTTGGACCAATGAAAAAGCATGAAAACAATGCGAAAAAAGGTGATATCTTTACAACAAAAGATGCATTGTATGAAAAGATAGAAGAGACAGAAGGAAACAGCAAAGGAAAAGTTATGGACTTAGTGGTTCCGATTGTTGTTCTTATTGCATGTTGTGTAGTAGGTATGATTTATACAGGTGGATTCTTTAAAGGTGCAAACTTTATCACTGCATTTTCTGAATGTGATGCTTCTGTAGGACTTGCTATTGGAAGTTTTGGTGCTTTGGTAATTACGATTATATTCTATTTGATTAGACGAGTAATTAGTTTTAAAGATTGTATGGACTCAATTCCGGAAGGATTTAAAGCGATGGTTCCGGCTATCTTAATTCTTATATTTGCTTGGACATTGAAAGCAATGACAGATAGTCTTGGTGCAGCAGAGTTTGTAGCAGGTGTTGTAGAAAAATATGCGCAAGGAATGGTGATTTTCTTGCCGGCTATTATCTTCCTTATCGGATGTTTCCTTGCATTTGCTACGGGGACTTCATGGGGAACATTTGGTATTTTGATTCCGATTGTAGTTGCAGTATTTGCAAAGACCAATCCGCAGATGATGATTATCTCAATCTCTGCATGTATGGCAGGTGCTGTGTGCGGTGACCATTGTTCACCGATTTCCGATACGACCATTATGGCTTCGGCAGGTGCGCAGTGCAATCACGTAAACCATGTATCCACACAGCTTCCATATGCGATTTTAGTAGCAGCAATTTCCTTTGTTACTTATATTGTTGCGGGAATCACAAAGAGTGCATGGATTTCATTGCCTGTAGGGATCGCACTTACAATTGGAACATTGTTTGTGATTAAGATGATGACAAAGAAAGAAGTGGAGAATTAAGAATGAATGTAAACGCATTAAAACAGTATGAATTAATAGAGCATAAGAATTTGGATAGCCTGAAATCCGAAGGGTATTTGCTTCGTCATAAAAAGAGTGGAGCAAAAGTGGTGCTTATGGAGAATGACGATGAAAACAAAGTGTTTTCCATAGGTTTTCGTACACCGCCGGAGGATAGCACAGGGCTTCCACACATATTGGAGCATTCTGTTTTATGCGGTTCCAAACATTTTCCGGTAAAGGACCCATTTGTTGAACTTGTGAAGGGTTCTTTGAATACATTTTTAAATGCGATGACTTATCCGGATAAGACGGTATATCCGGTAGCAAGTTGTAATGAACAGGATTTTCAGAATTTAATGCATGTGTATATGGATGCCGTGCTTTATCCGAATATCTATCTTCACGATGAGATTTTCAGGCAAGAGGGCTGGAGTTACAACTTGGAATCAGAAGAAGATGAACTCACCTATAATGGTGTGGTATATAATGAAATGAAAGGGGCCTTTTCTTCTCCCGAAGGGGTCCTTGACCGTGTGATTTTAAATAGTTTATTTCCAGACACAGCGTATGCCAATGAATCCGGTGGGGATCCGGAAAGAATACCGGAATTAAGCTATCAGCAATTTTTGGATTTTCATAAAAAGTATTACCATCCGTCTAATAGCTATATTTATTTGTATGGCGATATGGATATGGAAGAAAAGCTGACTTGGCTTGATAGAGAATATTTGTCAGCATTTGAAAGACAAGATATCAATTCAGCTATTGCAAAACAAGAAGCATTTGATGAAATGAAGGATGTAGAACAATATTACTCTATTACCAGCAATGAGCCGGAGGAGGATAATACGTATCTTTCTTATAGTAAAGTAATTGGAACGAGCCTTGAAAAGGAATTGTATTTGGCTTTTGAAGTCCTTGACTATGCACTTTTATCTGCACCGGGCGCGCCACTGAAAAAAGCACTTACTGACGCAGAAATTGGTAAAGATGTGATGGGCTCGTATGATAACGGAATTTATCAGCCGATTTTTTCTGTTATTGCAAAAAATGCGAACGTTGAACAAAAACAGGCCTTTGTTTCAGTGATTGAAAATACGTTAAAAGACCTTGCAACTAAAGGCATTGATAAGAAGGCATTGGAAGCAGGGATTCATTATCATGAGTTTCGCTATAGAGAAGCTGATTTTGGCAATTATCCAAAGGGACTTATGTATGGTCTTCAGATTTTTGATAGTTGGCTTTACGATGATGCAAAACCATTTATTCATCTGGATGCAATAGAGACATTTGCATTTTTGAAAAAGCAAGTTTCTACAGGATATTTTGAACGCCTTATTCAAGAATATTTGCTCGACAATACCCACGGGGCAATTGTCGTAATTAAGCCAGAGCGTGGACGTACTGCTCGAATGGATAAGGAGCTGGAAGAAAAGCTTTTGTCATATAAGAAGGCTCTTAGCAAGGAAGAAGTAAAAGCTTTGGTAAAGGCTACACATCAGTTGGTGGAATATCAGGAGGCGGAAGAAGCAGAGGAAGATTTGGAGAAGATTCCTGTGCTTAAGCGTTCAGATATTGGGCGTGAAATTGCACCTATTTATAACGAAGAAATGTATGTGGATAAGACACCGATTATTTATCATGAGATTGATACAAACGGAATTGGTTATGTTGATTTATTGTTTGACTTGTCGGGTGTATCTGCAGAACAATTGCCATATGTTAGTATCCTTCAAGCTGTGCTTGGAATTATAGATACAGAAAATTACGAGTATGGAAGTTTGTCTAACGAAATCAATTTGCATACAGGTGGCGTTGGAACTTCTATAGAATTGTATCCAAATGTTGCAAAGGCGAAAGAAAAAGAATTCAAAGCCACATTTGAGATTAAGGCAAAAGCATTGTATGAAAAACTTCCTGCCGCATTTGCTATGATGCAAGAAATTTTGACAAAATCGAAACTGGATGATGAAAAACGTCTCAAAGAAATTCTTGCGATGACAAAGTCAAGACTTCAGATGAGATTCCAGTCCGCAGGACATGCTACGGCAGCGTCCAGAGCATTGTCTTATGCATCGCCACTTTCTAAGTTTAAAGACTTGACAAGTGGAATCGGATATTACGATGTAGTAAAACGAGTAGAAGAACATTTTGAAGAAGAAAAAGTTGCATTGATTGCAAATCTGCAAAGATTAGTAAAACAACTTTTTAGAGCAGACAATATGATGGTAAGCTATACGGCTGAAAAAGAAGGACTTTTTGTAGTGGAAGAAGAAATCGCAAAAATGAAAAAAGAGTTGTTTGCCGAATGTGTAGACGAAGAAGATTGTATCATTCATTGCGAAAAGTTAAATGAAGGGTTCCGCACATCGTCTAAAGTGCAGTATGTGGCACGTGCCGGTAATTTCTTAGATGCAGGGCTTTCGTATCACGGAGCATTACAGATATTGAAAGTGATTATGGGATATGAATATCTGTGGCAGAATGTGCGTGTTAAAGGTGGAGCCTACGGCTGCATGAGCAATTTTTCCAGATTGGGAGATGGGTATTTTGTATCTTATCGTGATCCAAACTTGGAAAAGACCAATGCCATATATGAAGGTGTGGTAGAGTATCTTGAAAACTTTACTGTCAGTGAACGTGATATGACAAAGTATATTATTGGTACCATTAGTGGTATAGACCAGCCGATGACACCAGCTGGAAAAGGTGACCGTTCGATGAATTTATATATGAACCATGTGACTGCAGCGATGATCAAACAGGAGCGAGAGGAAATTCTAAATGCAAAAGAAGAAGACATCCGTGCCCTTGCACCAATCGTCGATGCCGTGCTAAAGTGTGAACAACTTTGTGTCATCGGAAGTGAAGAAAAGATAGAAGAACAAAAAGAACTGTTTAAAGAGATTAAGGATTTATTTTAAAAGGAGTACCTATGAGAGCAGACTATAAGTCGGGATTTGTAACATTAATTGGAAGGCCTAACGTGGGAAAATCTACATTGATGAATTATTTGATTGGGCAAAAAATTGCCATTACATCAAATAAACCACAGACCACAAGAAACCGCATTCAGACTGTTTTGACCACAGAAGAAGGGCAAGTTGTGTTTGTGGACACGCCGGGTATTCACAAGGCGAAGAATAAGCTGGGTGAATATATGGTCAATGTGGCAGAGCGTACACTTAACGAGGTGGATGTGGTGTTGTGGCTGGTGGAGCCCTCCACATTTATCGGTGCAGGAGAGAAGCATATTATCAGTCAGCTTCAGCGAGTGAAGACGCCGGTTATCCTTGTTATCAATAAGGTCGATATGGTGAAAAAAGAAGAAGTCCTTACGTTTATTGATGCGTACCGTAAGGAATACGACTTCGCAGAAATTGTGCCGGTATCTGCCAGAAGTGGTGAGAACACGAAAGAACTTGTAAAGGTAATTATGAAATATTTGCCATATGGTCCACAGTTTTATGATGAAGATACGATTACAGATCAACCGGAACGACAAATTGTGGCAGAGTTAATTCGTGAGAAAGCGCTACATTCTTTGAATGAAGAAATTCCCCATGGAATTGCAGTAGCAATTGATAAGATGAGTTATCGAAGAAGACTGGTGGATATTGATGCTACGATTATCTGTGAACGAGATTCACATAAGGGAATTATTATTGGAAAACAAGGCAGTATGCTAAAGAAAATCGGAAGTACAGCTAGATATGAGATAGAGAGAATGCTGGATATGAAAGTCAATTTAAGGCTTTGGGTAAAGGTGAAAAAGGATTGGCGAGACAGCGATTTTCTAATTAAAAACTTCGGTTATACCAAAGAGGAAGAATTGTAATTGGCAGATTGTTGCAGTATTTTGATGAGCTTTATCGGGGAAACTAATCTTACTTAACGTAAGAGGAGGTTTACCTATGGAAGATAAAGGATTATGGAAAGCATTTGAAAAGACGGGCAGTGTGGTGGACTATTTGTCTTATAAGGGAGTTCGCCAAAGTGCTGCATCGGACGATATTGTGGTAGGAGAGAAAAAGGTTGAGCCAAAAAATAACAGTAACGGGGCTAGTGTTATCCGTGACACCTATCGGTGAATATGATAAACGTGTTGTGCTTCTGACAAAAGAGAGGGGAAAGATTTCCGCTTTTGCACGCGCGGCAAGAAAACCGAATAATGGGCTAATGGGAGTGACAAACCCGTTTTGTTTTGGTGAATTTATGTTGTATGAGGGGAGAACCTCTTACAACATATTACAGGCAGAGATTTCTAATTATTTTATGGAGCTGAGTTCGGATTTGGAAGGCGCTTATTATGGCTTTTATTTTCTGGAGCTTGCGGATTATTACACGAGAGAATTTAATGATGAGACCCAGATGTTAAAGCTTCTTTATCAGACTTTACGTGCACTTTCTTCTGGGAAGATAGACAGAAAGCTAGTGCGTTACATATATGAGATGAAAACACTGGTGGTAAACGGGGAATACCCGGATGTGACGGAACTAAAAGAATTTATCCTGCCAGCTACTCTTTATACCTTGCAATATATTGTAGCAACACCGATAGAAAAGCTATATACATTTACCGTTTCTGAGGATGTGCTTGGGGAACTTTCTAAAGTGATGAAACAGTATATGGAGAAATATATAGATAAAAAGTTTAAAAGCATAGAAATCTTGAATACGTGCCTTAGTTAGGCTTGAAAAATTACGTATATCGTGGTATAAAGTTAGATAATGGAAAAAAACGAAATGAGAGGATTATACAAGATGGAAAAGACAATGGAGAAAATTGTAGCACTCGCAAAATCAAGAGGTTTTGTGTATCCAGGATCTGAGATTTACGGAGGTCTTGCAAATACATGGGATTATGGAAATCTTGGTGTAGAGTTGAAGAATAATGTAAAAAAAGCATGGTGGCAGAAGTTTGTACAGGAAAACCCATACAATGTAGGTGTTGACTGTGCTATCCTTATGAATCCACAGACATGGGTAGCTTCCGGACATTTAGGAGGCTTTAGTGATCCACTTATGGATTGTAAAGAATGTAAGGAACGTTTGCGTGCAGATAAATTAATTGAAGATTTTGCTGCTGAAAATGGAATCGAATTAACAGAAAGCGTTGACGCTTGGACAAAAGAACAGATGGAAGCTTGGGTTGCAGAACACAAAGTTCCATGTCCAACTTGTGGAAAACATAATTTCACAGAAATTCGTCAGTTCAACTTGATGTTTAAAACATTCCAAGGCGTTACAGAAGATGCAAAGAATACGGTTTATTTAAGACCAGAAACAGCACAGGGTATTTTCGTAAACTTCAAGAACGTACAGCGTACATCAAGAAAGAAAATTCCATTTGGTATCGGACAGATCGGTAAATCTTTCCGTAACGAAATCACACCAGGTAACTTCACATTCCGTACACGTGAATTTGAACAGATGGAATTAGAATTCTTCTGTGCACCGGGAACAGACCTTGAATGGTTTGCATACTGGAAACAATTCTGTATCGATTGGTTGCAGACGCTTGGAATCAAAGAAGATGAGATGAGAGCAAGAGACCATTCACCAGAAGAACTTTGCTTCTACAGTAAAGCGACAACAGATATCGAGTTCTTATTCCCATTCGGTTGGGGCGAACTTTGGGGTATCGCTGACAGAACTGATTATGACCTTTCTCAGCATCAGGAAGTATCAAAACAGGATATGTCATACTTTGATGATGAAAGAAAAGAAAAATACATTCCATACGTTATCGAACCATCACTTGGTGCAGACCGTGTAGTACTTGCATTCCTTTGCGCTGCATATGATGAAGAAGAATTAGAAGGCGGAGACATGAGAACAGTGCTTCGTTTCCATCCGGCACTTGCACCAGTTAAGATTGGTGTGTTGCCACTTTCTAAGAAACTCAATGAAGGCGCAGAGAAAGTATTTGCAGAACTTTCAAAACTTTACAACTGCGAATTCGATGACAGAGGAAACATCGGAAAACGTTATCGTCGTCAGGATGAAATCGGAACTCCATTCTGCATCACTTATGACTTCGAATCAGAAGAAGATGGTGCAGTAACTGTACGTGATAGAGATACGATGGAACAAGAAAGAGTTAAAATTGAAGATTTAAAAGCATATTTTGCAGAAAAATTTGCATTTTAGGATTGAAAGAAAATTAAGGTGGGACGTGGCAGATTAGCTACGTCCCAAATTTCAATAATGACGAAGGAGACAATAAGATGGAAAAGAAGAATTTGTGGGAAGTATATAACGATGCACAGTTGCAGGAAATGGAACAGCTTGTGTGCGATTATAAAACATATTTGGATAAAGGGAAAACAGAGCGCGAATGTGTGCGTGAAGCCATAAAAATGGCCAAAGAAGCTGGCTACAAAGACTTGAAAGATATTATTGCAAACGGAGAGTCTGTAAAAGTAGGCGACAAAGTGTATGCTGTTTGTATGGAAAAGACAATTGCATTATTCCATATCGGAGAAGATGCACTGGAAAATGGTATGAATATTTTGGGGGCCCATGTGGATTCTCCACGTATGGACGCAAAACAAAATCCGTTATATGAGGCGGGTGAGTTTGCATATCTTGACACCCATTACTATGGTGGAGTGAAAAAATATCAGTGGGTAACAGTTCCGCTTTCTATTCATGGTGTAGTTGTGAAAAAAGACGGCACAAAGGTGGAAGTGGTAATTGGAGAAGATGAAAATGATCCGGTTGTTGTTATCACAGATTTGTTAATTCATTTGGCGAGTGAACAGTTAGAAGCGAAAGCAGCAAAAGTAATCGAAGGTGAAAAACTAGATGTGTTACTTGCAAGCAAACCGCTAGCAGGAGAAGAAAAAGAAGCGGTAAAAGCGAATTTATTGAAACTGTTGAAAGAAAAATATGATATAGAAGAAGAGGATTTTATCTCTGCTGAATTGGAAATTGTACCGGCAGGAAAGGCACGCGATTGTGGCCTTGACAGAAGTATGATTCTTGCATATGGCCAGGACGACAGAGTATGTGCATATACTTCGCTCTTGGCTATGTTGGATTTAAAATCCGTGAAGAAAACAGCATGCTGTCTGTTGGTAGATAAGGAAGAAATTGGAAGCATGGGAGCTACCGGTATGGAATCTCGGTTCTTTGAAAATACAGTGGCAGAGCTTTTGAATGCAATTGGTGATTATTCTGATATCAAAGTGAGACGCACATTGGCAAATTCAAAGATGTTATCATCTGATGTCAGTGCAGCATTTGATCCAATGTATGAAAGCGTATATGAAAAGAAAAACACCGCATATTTTGGCAAAGGAATTGTACTCAACAAGTATACCGGTGTTCGTGGAAAAAGTGGATCCAATGATGCGAATGCAGAATATGTGGCATATCTTAGAAATGTATTTGCCAAACATGGTGTTCAGTTCCAGACGGCAGAACTTGGCCGCGTAGATGCAGGTGGCGGTGGAACTATCGCGTATATTCTTGCTAACTACGGAATGGATGTTATTGATAGTGGGGTGCCAGTGCTTAGCATGCACGCACCGTGCGAAGTGACAAGTAAAGCAGATGTGTATGAAGCGTATAGAGGATATAAGGCGTTTTTGGTTGGATAAAAAAGCGTTAATAAAGGGCGTAGTAAAATTCGATTTTACTACGCCTTTTATTTGGTTAAATTTGCTTGACGAATAAGGAAAAAACAGATAGAATAGAAGTGTGGCAGAAACTGCCACCAAACATCATCTATAATACAAAGTATCAATACGGCTTTAGATATATCCAAAGTCGTGTTTTTGGTGCTTGTATTAAGAAAATATTATTTAGGAGGTCGTATAGACATGGCAAAATGGGTTTATATGTTCACTGAAGGTGACGCTAGCATGCGTAACACACTTGGTGGAAAAGGTGCGAACCTTGCTGAAATGACAAAATTAGGTCTTCCAGTACCACAAGGTTTCACAATCACAACTGATGCATGTACACAGTACTATGAAGATGGTCGTCAGATCAACGACGAAATTCAGGCACAGATTAACGACGCAATCGTTAAGATGGAAGAAATTACAGGAAAGAAATTCGGAGATTTAGAAAATCCGTTACTCGTATCTGTTCGTTCAGGTGCAAGAGCATCTATGCCTGGTATGATGGATACAATTTTGAACCTTGGTCTTAATGAAGAAGTAGTAGAAGTTGTTGCTAAGAAAACAGGTAACGAAAGATGGGCTCGTGACTGCTACAGAAGATTTATCCAGATGTATTCTGACGTAGTTATGGAAGTTGGTAAGAAATACTTTGAAGAACTTATCGACAAAATGAAAGAAGAAAAAGGCGTTACAGAAGATATCGATCTTACAGCAGATGATTTGAAAGAATTAGCTAACCAGTTCAAAGCTGAATACAAAGCTAAAATTGGACAAGACTTCCCAACAGATCCAAAGGAACAACTTATGGGTGCTGTAAAAGCTGTATTCCGTTCTTGGGACAACCCACGTGCTAACGTTTACCGTCGTGACAACGATATCCCATATTCTTGGGGAACAGCTGTTAACGTACAGGAAATGGCATTCGGTAACTGGTCAGATGAATCAGGTACAGGTGTTGCATTTACTCGTGACCCAGCTACAGGTGAAAAGAAATTGATGGGTGAATTCCTTATCAATGCTCAAGGTGAAGACGTTGTTGCTGGTGTTCGTACACCACAACCAATCGCTCAGCTTGCAGAGGTTATGCCAGAAGTTTACGAACAATTTACAAACGTTTGTGGAATTCTTGAAAACCACTACAGAGACATGCAGGATATGGAATTTACAATCCAAGATCGTAAATTATTCATGCTTCAGACACGTAACGGTAAGAGAACAGCTCAGGCTGCACTTAAGATCGCTTGTGACTTAGTTGACGAAGGCATGAGAACAGAAGAAGAAGCAGTTGCTATGATCGATCCTCGTAACTTAGATACATTACTTCACCCACAATTTGATGCTGCTGCACTTAAAGCTGCAACACCAATGGGTAAAGGTCTTGGCGCTTCTCCAGGTGCTGCTTGCGGTAAAGTTGTATTTACAGCTG
>JAZRCJ010000045.1:0-39481 GCA_045659705.1 Faecalimonas sp. | reverse complement strand
GCTAAAACAGCACAGTGGCAAGGATTAAAGGCACAGAATTTTAAGTTTGCAAAAAACAATACTTACAAATTCAGTTTCGATTTAAAGGTAAGTAATATGGGTTCTACAGATTTCTTTGAAGTGCTGTTCGCAGATGGGACTGCAAACAAAGTGAGTCACAGTCTTGCGAGCTACGTCATAGTAGGCGAAACGGCACATGTTACTTTTGAAGTGAAACTTTTAGATGATGCAACAGAATTCTTAATTGGCTGTTGGGACGGTGGAGCGCAGTATACAATTGATAATTTGAGCATTGAGAATAATTCTTAGAAACTTGAAGCAGGGAGGGAGTAAAGAATGAACAAAAAAAGAATAGTTGCTTTTATATTGGCAATAGCAATGATAATCTCAGGTATACATTTGAGTTCATCTAATGTGAATGCGGCAGGAAATAAATCTGGTACACCGGGAGATATGATTGCGGACTTGGAAGTTAATGTGAAAGATTTAGTAAGGCTAAAGAATCTTATTAAAAATGGTGATGTTTCAAGTAGTAGCGATTCCTTTAATGCTACAGGGGATATAAATGATGATCTGCAAAATGATGTTTCGGATATAGAGGGATTACACAATCTGCTGATAGGACAATATGAAGACACGATAGAAGGATTGTTAACATCAGGCGCAAAGAAAATTGCGTCTGGTGAAGTGAGTACAACAGATTTGACTCTTGTTGGAACTGAATTTAGAGAAGATTTTAACTCTGTTGAAGCGGAGAATAATTTTGCAAGTACCGGGTCGGCTACTGTAAGTGTAAACAATGGTGTATTAACAGTAACGAAAACAGCACAATGGCAGGGACTCAGAGGACAAAATTTTAAATTTTCAGGTGGTGCCACATATAAATTTAGTTTTGATTTGTGTGTCAATAATATGGGTTCTACAGATTACTTTGAAGTTGTATTTGCAGATGGCACGGCAAACAAAGTAAATCATAGTCTTGCAAGTTATGTCAAAGTGGGGAAAACGGTACGTGTTTCTTTTGAAATTACTTTGCTTGAAGATGCCACAGAATTTCTGATTGGTTGTTGGGACGGCGGTGCAGTATATACGCTTGATAATTTTAGCATAAAGAATATAGATGGTGATGCTTCTAGCGGTGAAATATCAGAGGTTGTTGGGTTGACTGACTGTACAAATGTCGGTGTAGACTTTGACCGTTTTGAAAACGAAGAATTACTGACAATAGTAGAATCGGATTATGATATTGTTTTAAATGGCGTTGATTATGGGATTGCTGCAAATGATTCACAAGACGATTCCACAGCATTATATGCGGCACTTGAGAAAGTAAAAGAGTATGTTGATAACAACAAATCGGTATTACTGAAATTGCCAAAGGGTGAATTGAATCTCATCAACAGCAGTGCGGCAGATTCAAGCTGTGCGGTTCTTATTTCGGGTTTGAAAAATGTTTGCGTATACGGTGAGAATACAATATTTATGCTACACGATGTAAAGATAGGTGTGAAGATTAGGAACTGCGAGAATCTTTCAATCAAAGGGATTTCATACGATTATGAGAGAACACCATTTTCGGTGGGAACGGTTACAGCAAGCACAACTACTTCAGTGACAGTAGCATTTCCGGAGCATTATCCAATCACCCAAGATATGGAATTTTGTAGTTATCTTGAATACGATAAGGATGCCAAGATACCTCGTAAGAATGGAAATTTCCTGCGTAAGTTTAACCGCGTAAGTGTGAATGGACAGAATGTCACTTTTAGTTTTAGTACCACAATTAATCAACCGGATAGTGGTACACTTGTCGTGACACCTCATTACATATACAATTATAATGCATTTGATATTGACAGTTGTGTTAATGTGCAATTAGAGAATATCGATGTATATACTACAGCCGGAATGGGCTTGGTTTGTATAAATTCTAAGAACATTGATGTTAATAGATTCAATGTTAAATTAAAACCACATACTGACCGATTGATGAGTGCAACTGCCGATGGGATGCATTTCGGAGGTTGTCGTGGGACGATAAATATAACAAACTGTTTAATTGAAAATACGCATGATGATGCTTGTAACGTAAAATCCGGTCATTATATGGGATTGGCGGATATTAACACAGTTAGCAACACACTTACATTTACAAATTTGACATATATGCATAGGATTGATAAAGGCGATGTTTTCTATGTATATAGAAAGAATTTGGAAAAAGTAGCCGAAGTTGAAGTGGCAGAAGTACTTGCAACAGATGCAAGTTCTACAAGTGTTAAAGTAAAGTCTATGCCGTCAATAGTAACAAGTGATATGATTGTTGCAAATGCTACGACTGCAGCCGAAACTTGTTTTGAAAATAATATTGTTAGAAATAAGCGGAACAGAGGAATTTTGCTACAGACAAAAGATTCAGTAGTTCGAAATAATGCATTCCTTAGTGTTGGACATGGGGCAATTGCCATTATGTCTGAAGCAGGAGATTTTAATGAGGCAATTGCACCGGAAAATGTTATTGTTGAAAACAATAAAATAATAGAATGCAATGATATGGATAAGCTTGTTAGCGGCGACATTAATGTTTTGGCTTATTCGACAGATATGGTTGATGCACCGGTAGGCACAATGAAGTCACTTATTATCCGCAACAATTTTATCGGGAATGTATCTAAAAAAGCAATTAATGTGGGTAGTGCTATTGATTCAAAAGTTGTAAACAATTGCATATATAATCCGGCAACAAATCCGCTGAAAAGCGAAAACAACTGTGCAATTTCTGTTGTCGAGTCGGAAAATATTGAAATCGCAAAAAATTGTGTACATAAGGAACAATATTCGGCTGAGTATCAATCTCTTATGTCAAATGGCACTGTTTCTGAAGAAAGCATAACCGTAGCTGATAATGAAGGCTTGGATTTTGGAAATGTATATACAGGCAGTACAATCGATTTGACAAATGCAGGAGCAAAGTTCAAATTAGATTTTGATGATTCCAGTTCGTTACAGTATGTTGCAGCTAATAATTCAAATATCAGTCTCATTGAAAATGGTGAAGGAAATGCTTTGCAGATTGAAAAAGCCGGCTATTGGCAAGGATTGAATTTTTCGAATATGAAATTTGCGGCTAGTGGCCTATATAAGATTTCTATGAAAGTGAAAAGTATTAGTGGAAATCCGGAAAGTTCATGGGTCACAATGTCAAGTGCCGCAAATGGTAGTTACCAAGATGTTGGTGCTCAAATGGGAATGACAAGTGACTGGACAGAATTCAGCAATTACTATACACTGAAGGAATTTGAAGATTACTTCTTAAATCTTTCAATTCAGAATAATAGTTGCATTTTTGCCATCGATGATGTGTTGATTGAGCATGTAGATGTTGTTGATTTGAGTACAAAAGGAAGTGTATATGAAGAAAAATTTGATAGCACTATGGCAGAAAGACATTTTGCAAGTGCAGGGCATGCAACTGTAGGAGTAAAAGAGGGTGTATTGTCAGTAACGAAGACAGCACAATGGCAAGGTCTGAAAGGTCAGAATTTCAAGTTTAAAAAAGGCGAAACATACAGATTTAGTTTTGATTTAAATGTAAGCAATATGGGTTCTACAGATTACTTTGAAGTTGTATTTGCAGATGGTACAGCAAATAAAGTAAGTCATAGTCTTGCAAGCTATGTCAAAGTGGGAGAAGTTGTAAATGTTTCCTTTGATATAACCCTCCTTGGCGATGCCACAGAATTTTTGATTGGCTGTTGGGATGGCGGAGCAGTATATACGATAGATAATTTCAAAATTGAAAATGTTCTTGAGATAATTGATTTGACAGAAGCGGGTGCGATATATACGGATAGCTTCGATGGAACAGCAAGTGATTATTTTGCAAGTACTGGACATGCGGCAGTGGAAGTAAAAGATGGTGCATTGTCTGTGACAAAAACGGCGCAGTGGCAAGGCTTGAAAGGACAGAATTTTAAATTTGCTAGGGGTAACACATATAAATTTACATTTGATTTAAATGTAAGCAGTATGAGTTCTACAGATTACTTTGAACTTGTGTTTGCAGACGGTACAGCAAATAAAGTAAGCCATAGCCTTGCAAGTTATGTCAAAGAGGGAGAAACTGTGAATATTTCCTTTGCTGTAACTCTTCTTGACGATGCCACAGAATTTATGATTGGCTGTTGGGATGGCGGAGCTATTTATACAATTGATAATTTAACCATCACAAATAAAAGCTAATCAAATGATGAAGCAATTGACGAGAGGTCTTGACGACCTCTCGTTTTTTGATTTTTTTCTTGCGACATATGAAAAATAGTGGTACGCTTATTTGTAAGAGAGACACAAGTTGATTCGAACATTTCAAATGTCTTGTGTGTTGTATATGCATCTGATTTTTCGAGGCATTTCGCAAAGGAATTTCAAAAATACTTTTGTGATTGCAGGATTGATTTGTAAGAATACATATCATGATGAAGTGCTTAAAAATAAAGTTTAGCAAATAAAAAACAGTGGTTGATGGAATAGGATATATATGTTACGAATCGTTGCTGGAGAACCAAACTGAAAGAATTATGAAACGTTATTTGGGAATAAAATATAATGGCACTATGTTTTATCCAGCAGTTAATATATATTATAATAACAGTTAGGGCTGATTGCACACAGTGCGGACAAAATATTTGTTTTTCAACCCGAAAGATATGATTAAGTTTAGGTCGCTCCTAAGCTTTTTTCATTTTGTGAGAATTTCATTTTTAAAAAACTATTGTAAAAGTCATTGGTGTTGAGTATAATACTAGTAAGAACAAAAAAGTTCTTCTTCATCAAGGATGAGTCCTGTGACGGTTCTGACAGGACGGTAAAATAAAAACTGACCGAGTGATGAGTCCTGTGACGGTTCTGACAGGACGGTAAAATAAAAATTGACCGAGTGATGAAGTGATTGACGAGAGGTCTTGCGACCTCTCGTTTTTATACAATGAGGAAGGAGGAAATATGAAATTACCGGAAAATGATTATCAAATACTAAAGCTTACGGATTTGTTTTACAAAGATTATCCTAATCCTCCCTTTCGGGAGATGCTAAAAAAGAAAAAACGAGCATATAATTGCTTGCTATTTCAAACACATTATAACTATTTTATTTGTATACCATATCGCAGTGAAATTACACATTCATTTGCATATCTCTTTAAAAAATCGATTCGTTCAAAAAAACACAAATCAGGCCTAGATTATACGAAAATTCTTATTATTTCCAAAATAGATTACATAGACAATAAAGACGCAATTATCGACAAAGATGAATATAATGAAACGATGAAAAATTTAGAAAAAATCAAAATGGAGGCACTAGAATACGTAGAAGATTATGTTGCGCATATGAACAAAAGTAAAATAATGCATCAGGCAGAATTTAAAAGGAAGTATGGATATTCTACATTACAATATTTTCACAAAGAATTAGGAATTCTTTGAATTTAACACTTTAAATGAAAAAAGTATTGTGTTATAATGTATATTATTTTTTGAATGGGATAGTTGAAAGGACGAAACAAAATGGCAAATGACAAGAAAGTAATCATGCTTGGTAACGAAGCAATTGCCCGTGGTGCCTATGAAGCAGGTGTGAAAGTATCTGCCGCATACCCGGGAACACCGAGCACAGAGATTAGCGAAAACATTATTAAATATAAGGATGACATCTATTCTGAATGGTCACCAAATGAAAAGGTTGCAACAGAAGTTGCCATCGGTGCAAGTGTATCCGGTGTGCGTTCCATGGCATGTATGAAACACGTAGGACTTAACGTGGCTTCTGACCCGTTATACACCGTTTCTTATATGGGTGTAAATGGAGGACTTGTTCTCGTAGTTGCAGACGATCCGGGACTTTATAGTTCTCAGAACGAGCAGGATACCAGAATGGTTGCAAGAGCAGCGCAGGTTCCAGTGTTAGAACCATCGGATAGTATGGAAGCAAAAGAATTTATGAAGAAAGCTTTTGATATCAGTGAGCAGTTCGATAGACCGGTTATCTTAAGAACGACCACAAGACTTGCGCATTCACAGGGGCTTGTAACTTTATATGACAGAAAAGAAGTGGAAGATAAGCCATATGTAAAAGACGTGAAGAAGACGGTTATGATGCCGGGGAATGCAAAGATGCGTCACGTGGTTATCGAACAGAAGAATAATGAGCTTGCAGAAGCAGCCAACACCATGGATGATATTAATACAGTAGAGATGAACGATACCAAGATTGGTGTTATCACAAGTGGTATTCCATATCTTTATGTAAAAGAAGCACTTCCAGAAGCTTCCGTATTAAAACTTGGTATGGTAAATCCACTTCCAAAGAAACTCATTATGGATTTCGCAGAAAAAGTGGACACTCTTTACATCGTGGAAGAGTTAGACCCTGTTATCGAAGAACAAGTTAAATCATGGGGTGTAAAAGCCATTGGAAAAGAGATTTTCACTGTTCAGGGTGAATACAGTGCGAACATGCTGAAAAAAGCAATCTTAAAAGAAGAATTAGAGTTGAAGGCTCCGGCTGCAGCTCCGATGAGACCGCCGATTCTCTGCCCTGGTTGTCCACATAGAAGCGTATACTATGTATTAAATAAATTGAAAATGCATGCGGCAGGCGATATTGGTTGCTATACCCTTGGTGCAGTAGCACCGCTTAGTGTGGTAGATACCACCATCTGTATGGGAGCAAGTATCTCAAGCCTTCACGGTATGGAAAAAGCAAAGGGAAAAGACTACATCAAGAACTGGGTAGCCGTAATCGGTGATTCTACTTTCTTACATACAGGTGTAAACTCCCTGATGAATATGATGTACAACAAATCTACTGGTACAGTTATGATTTTAGATAACTCTACAACTGGTATGACAGGACATCAAGATCACGCGGCAACCGGTACGACTTTGATGGGAGAACCGACTTATGCGATTGATATTCCGTCTCTTTGTAAGGCTATCGGAGTGAAGAATGTAATTGAAGTGAATGCATTTGATATTGCTACACTTGAAAAAGTAATAAAAGAAGAAGTGGCAAAAGATGAAGTGTCTGTAATTATTACAAAGACACCTTGTGTCCTTCTTGATAAATCCAAAAAACCATACTATATTGCACACTCTGACAAATGTAAGAAGTGTGGTATGTGTATGAAACCAGGATGTCCGGCTATGACAAGAAAAGAAGACGGAACCATCCGTATCGATGATACTATGTGTACCGGATGTGGTCTCTGCGAGACATTATGTAAATTCGGTGCAATTGAGAAAGCAGGTGACAAGTAATGGCAACAAAGAATATTATGATTGTTGGTGTAGGTGGACAAGGAACCCTCCTTACCAGTCGAATTTTAGGTGGGCTTGCCATTGCAGGTGGCTATGATGTAAAACTTTCAGAAGTACATGGTATGGCGCAGCGTGGTGGAAGCGTAGTAACATTTGTCCGTTACGGCGAAAAGGTTGCAGAACCAATCGTGGAAGAAGGACAGGCAGATGTTATCATTGCATTTGAAAAATTAGAAGCACTTCGCTACAGTCATTTCCTAAAAAAAGACGGTGCATTAATTGCCAATGATTGGAGAATTGACCCGATGCCGGTAGTGATTGGTGCGGCAGAGTATCCGGAAAACATTTTAGAAGATTTGGCAAAAGAACATAAAGTATATACGGTAAATGCGACAGAAGAAGCGAAAAAGCTTGGAAACTCTAGAGTATTTAACATGATTGTTCTTGGTATTGCAGCTCAGCATATGGATTTTACAAAAGAGCAATGGTATGAAGTGATTGAAAACACGGTGCCACCAAAGACAATTGACATTAACAAAAAGGCATTTGATGTGGGATACACATTGTAGAGGAGATGAGCAACATGGCTTGGGTAGAAAGATATTTTGACAAAGAAAAAGAATGTATGAGCAGAGATGAGATGACTGCTCTGCAGAGTGAACGTCTTGTAAAACAAGTGAAACATGTATACGATAACGTAGCATTTTATAACAAAAAGATGAAGGAACTAGGTGTAGAACCTGGCGACATTAAGGGGATCGAGGATATCAACAAGTTGCCATTTACAACCAAGGAAGACTTAAGAGATAACTATCCGTTTGGACTCCTTGCAGTTCCAAAGTCTAAGATTGCCAGAGTGCAAGGATCTTCTGGTACAACAGGGAAATTAACGCTTGCATCTTATACGAAGTATGACACAGAGCTATGGGGTGAATGTGTGGCAAGATGTCTTACTATGGCAGGTCTTACAGACGAAGATATCATACATACTTGTTACGGATATGGACTTTTCACAGGGGGACTTGGTATTGACTTTGGTGCTAGAACATTAGGCGCACTGGTTGTTCCTATGTCCTCTGGAAATACACAGCGTCAGATGATGTGTATGGAAGACTTTGGCGCAACTGCCATTGCTTGTACACCTTCTTATGCGTTGCACCTTGCAGAAACTATGCGTGATGCAGGTGTGATAGAAAGAATGCAGATCAAAACAGGTATCTTAGGGGCAGAGCCTTGGACACTCGAGATGCGTGAAAAGATTGAAAGTATTCTTGGCATCAATTGCTTTGATATTTATGGTTTGTGTGAAATCTTAGGTCCAGGTGTTGCTATGGAATGTATTCATCACAAAGGACTTCACATTCATGAAGATTATTTCTATCCAGAAATTTTAGACCCGGCAACCAATATGGCATGTGTAGATGGGGAAACAGGGGAACTTGTATTTACAACCCTTACAAAAGAAGGTATGCCACTGATTCGTTATCGTACAAAGGATTTGACAAGCATTGATCACAGTACTTGTGATTGTGGCAGAACATTACCACGTATTTCGAAGTTCAAGGGTCGTACAGATGATATGAAGGTAATCCGTGGTGTGAACGTATTCCCAACCCAGGTAGAGACAGCACTTCTTAGCATGGGTGGTGAAGTTGCACCTCACTATCTGATGATTGTAGAGCGTGAAGGAAACTTAGACACCTTAACTGTTATGGTGGAAGTGGATGAACGTTATTTCTCAGATGAGATTCGTGCATTAGAGGGGCTTAAGAATAAGATTGCAGGTGTATTAAAACAGGCACTTGGTATTGCTGTAAAAGTCAAATTAGTAGAACCTAAGACCATTGAACGTAGCGAAGGAAAAGCAAAACGTGTCATTGATAAGAGAAATCTATAGGAGGGCGAAAAGATGACAATCAAACAATTATCTGTATTTTTGGAAAATAGAGAAGGACGTCTTGATGAAGTGTTAAAAACACTTGGGGCAAATGATGTAAATATTGTTGCTTTGAGCCTTGCAGATACATCGGATTATGGAATGCTTCGTATGATTGTTTCCAATCCAGAAAAAGGGAAAGCAGTATTAAAAGAAGCAGGCATTACATCTATGCTTACAGATGTGGTTGCTCTTCGTGTACCTCATGCAACAGGGTCCCTTAGTAAAGCGATGCATGCACTCATGGTAGGTAGCGTGAACGTAGAGTATATGTATGCGTTTGCAAACGGTGCAGATGCATCAGCAGTTCTAAAATCCGACGATCCTTTAAAAGTGGTTTCGATTTTAAAAGAAAATGGTTTTGATGTGTGGGAAGCTGACGAAGCATATCGCGCAAATTGTTAATAAATACAACGAAAAAGAACCGAGCAAAAACTCGGTTCTTTTTTTAATCTCATTCAAATTACTGCATTTTAAATATCATATAAAAGGCACAACTAAAATTAGATTAAAGCTTTACTACGTTGACAGCCTGAGGTCCTTTTTCGCCTTCTGTAATCTCGAATTCTACTGCCTGACCTTCTTCTAATGTCTTGAATCCTTCCATGTTAAGACCTGAGTAGTGTACGAATACATCGTTACCAGCCTCATCAGAAATAAATCCGTAGCCCTTTTGGTTGTTAAACCATTTTACTGTACCTTTGTTCATGTTAAAATCCTCCATAACTAAAAAATAAATCCTGTGTCCAAAGGTTGTGACACCATTTTAAATTAACATATTTGCATAAAAAAGTCAATATTTTAAAAGTATATTTGTGAAAAGTACATAAATACAGAGGGGCTATTTCGTTGCTTTTTCTGCAAATTCTGTTGTTACAAGGTCAGTATAAGGAGCTCTTTTTGCAAGTTCGCCTGCTGTTTCCAAAATATCCTGCAAAAGTTCAAAACTATCTTGCGTAAAGATAAGGTCAGATTTCCAAGTATCCTGGTCGTAGTAACGCTTTACAATGGTTGTGATTGTGTCAAGGTCTGTTTCCTTAAATTGTGGAGCGATGACTTTTGCGATTTCTTCCGGCGTATGTTTCTGTACATAGTCCATACCTTTTTGGATGGCATTTGTAAAGCCCTGAATGGTGTCTTTATTCTTTTTAAGATAACTTTGTTTTGCACAAAAAGCAGTGTATGGAACGTATCCACTGTCTGTTCCAAGGGAAGCCACAACGTAGCCTTTTCCTTCTTTTTCTAATGTGGTGGCACCAGGTTCAAATTCCACTGTAAAATCAGCCTGACCTTCTGCAAAAGCGGCAGCAGTGGAACCAAAATCAATATTTTGATTAATGGCGACATCGGTGTCAGGATGGATGTTGTTTTGTTTTAAAATGTATTCAAATACCATCTGCGGCATTCCGCCTTTTCGTCCGCCGAGAACGGTAGTTCCTTTTAAATCCTCCCATTTGAAATCAGCCATTTCTTTTCGTGCCACAAGGAAGTTACCGGCACGCTGTGTAAGTTGTGCAAAGTTTACCACATAGTCCGTTGCACCTTCATTATAAGTATAGATGGAAGCTTCGGAACCCATAAAGCCAATGTCAGCTTCGCCGGATAATACGGCAGTCATGGTTTTGTCAGCACCAAAGCCGGTTACCAGTTCTAGGTCGATTCCTTCCTCGGCAAAATAGCCTTCTTCGATGGCAACATACATAGGAGCATAAAAGATAGAGTGAGCAACTTCATTTAACACAACTTTTGTCATTCCATCTTTTTTGTCGGATGTACACCCAAGTAACATGGAAACTGCAAGAACCATTACCAGGGCAAAACTTAAGATACGTTTTTTCATAGTATCCTCCATAATAAAAAAATCTCTTTCCTTTTCAATATATGGAGAAATAAAAATATGGTTCCGGTCTATTTTTCCTTTTTTTCAAGAGGTTCCTGCATGAAATGACGAATGGCCTGATAGCTTTCCCGTTCTGCTTCCGTAGTGGCAGGCGTTGGCATAAGGCCGGTGCAGTCTTGGGTAGATGCGGAATTAGTCAAATAGTCATAAGAATCGATGATTTCTTGATTTGTTTTATCTGGGTTCATAAGTGTTTGTTCCTTTCCTAGTCAGACTTTATATTTAGAATGTGAAGATGAATGATTTCTATACAAGAAACAGAAAAAAGTAGTGGACTTTAGGAATTTACTGTGTTAAAATGTGAAAGTAAGGAAAGAAAACCTTTGAAGGAGAAAAGAAGATGAGCAAGACGATTAGAACAGAAGCAGTAGACTTTTTGTTTGATGCTATTTTAAGTTTGAAAGATAGAGAAGAATGTTATGTATTTTTTGAGGATATCTGTACGGTAAACGAGTTGTTATCTTTAAGTCAGCGCGTGGAAGTAGCAAAGATGCTTCGCGAGCAAAAGACATATCTTGATATTGCAGAAAAGACCGGCGCATCCACGGCTACCATTAGTCGCGTGAATCGTTCCTTGAACTATGGGAATGATGGGTATGATATGGTATTTGAAAGAGTTGCAAAAGATGAATAAAAAATTAGGAAGTTCGTGATGAACTTCCTTTATTTTTTGTCTTTCTTTTCTTTTTTGGCGGTCTCCGGTTCCGGAATCTCATCGATTATTTTCTCAATCAGTTGTTTTTTGATATATACGTCAAAAGAGAGAGAGCAGATAAGAGAAAAGATTTGTAACATTTCTCTGTCTGTTTCCGGCGCCTGCATGAAGGTATCCTTGGTGGTTTCATACATCTTTTTCACATCTTCGATGAGAAGTTCTTTGCGTTCCGGCTCTAAATTCCAAACTTCGTCATATACTTCTGTCAAAGTAAATCCCGCATCTTTGTTGAAGTATCGCTCAGATAGCGGATTTAAGAGTTTTTCAATGTCTCTGATGGATAAGATATTCTTAAAATAGTATATAAAAATCAAAAGAAGTTGATGTTCTTTGGAATATTTCTTCTTATCCGGTGGCGGAAGAAGATTGTTCTTTGCATAATTGTTAATCATTGTCTTGGTTAGAATCTTGTCTTCTTCGTAACGCTTTGTGGAATCAAGTTGTGTTTCCATGAAGGTAGTCACCTGATCCATGTATAAGTCGATATTTGGAACATCTTCTGACTTCACATAGGAGAGCTGCTCGATATTTTGTATTATACTGTTTAACATGTCGTTCGTATCGATTTTCATATCATCACCTCAATACAACCATTATATAGTAATAAATACTAGATAACAAGAGTTTTTTTCTACTGACAGAAAAGAAAAAGTGTATTATAATAAAGAGACGTGGACAAAGATAAAGGAGCTGTTAGAATGAGCATTTATGATACATTAAATCCAAAACAGAAAGAGGCGGTATTGCATACAGAAGGCCCCCTTCTCATCCTTGCAGGGGCAGGTTCGGGAAAAACTCGTGTGTTAACCCATAGAATTGCCTATTTGATTGAAGAATGTGGCATTAATCCGTGGAATATTTTAGCCATTACATTTACCAACAAAGCGGCAGGCGAGATGCGGGAACGTGTGGACAAGCTGGTTGGTTTTGGCGCTGAAAGTATCTGGGTGAGTACCTTTCATTCTACCTGTGTAAGGATTTTGCGTCGCTATATCGACCGTCTGGGGTATGATACGAATTTTACCATTTATGATTCGGATGACCAGAAGACACTGATGAAGGACATCTGTAAATATCTTCAGATTGACACGAAAATATATAAAGAAAAATCATTTTTAAGTGCCATTTCCAAGGCGAAGGATGAATGTATTACGCCACAGGAATATGAACTTCAAGCAGTTGGAGATTATAATAAGCAGAAGATTGCAAAGGTGTATTGGGAGTATGAAAAACAGTTGCATGCCAATAATGCATTGGATTTTGATGATTTGCTTTTGAAGACGGTGCAGCTATTACAGACACAGCCGGACGTGCTGGAATATTATCAGGAACGATTTCGTTATATCATGGTAGACGAATACCAGGATACCAACACGGTGCAGTTTAAGCTAATCAGTATTCTTGCAAAGAAATACAGAAATCTTTGTGTGGTGGGGGATGATGATCAGTCCATCTACAAGTTCCGTGGAGCAAACATTCGCAATATATTGGATTTTGAAAAAGTGTTTGATGATACGAAAGTGATTAAATTGGAGCAGAACTATCGTTCCACAGAGACCATTTTGGCAGCCGCTAACGGTGTGATTCGAAACAATTTAGGAAGAAAAGACAAGACCCTGTGGACTGATAATGGCGAGGGAGATAAGATTGCCTTTCGTCAGTTTGACAATGAGTATGAAGAAGCAGAATATGTGGTGTCCGATATTCGAAAGAAGGTAAGAGAAGGACTTAGGGAGTACCATAACCATGCTATCTTATACCGTACGAATGCCCAGTCCCGAACCTTTGAAGAGCGTTTTGTGGCCTGCAATATTCCGTATAAGATTGTGGGTGGCGTAAATTTCTATGCTCGTAGGGAGATTAAGGATTTATTGTCTTATCTAAAGACGATAGATAACGGAAAAGATGATTTGGCGGTAAAACGTATCATCAATGTGCCGAAACGTGGGATTGGACTTGCTACGATAGGCAAAGTGCAGGATTATGCTATGGACCATGGAATTAGCTTCTATGAGGCGTTAAAGGTGGCGGATTTGATTCCAGGCATCGGAAGAAGCGTAGGGAAGTTAGAGTCTTTTATGGCGTTGATGGAACATTTGAAAATGAAAGCACAGACTTTGTCCTTGTCGGAGCTTATGAATGAAATTATCGGCATGACAGAGTATGATGAATATTTGAAAGAGGAAGATGAATTAAAGGCAGAGGAACGAAAACAAAACATCGATGAATTGATCAATAAGGCTAGTGCTTACGAAGAAGCTTTAGTGGACGAGCCGGCGACCTTAAGCGGCTTTTTGGAAGAAGTGGCATTGGTGGCAGATGTAGACAGTTTGGATGAAAATAGTGATTATGTCATCTTGATGACCTTACATAGTGCAAAGGGATTGGAGTTCCCGGAAGTATACCTAGTGGGGATGGAAGATGGTCTGTTCCCGAGCTATATGTCCATTGTGGATGATGATCCGACAGAGGTAGAGGAAGAACGCCGTTTGTGCTATGTGGGTATTACAAGAGCAGAGGAGAATCTGACCGTCACTTGTGCAAAAAGACGTTTTGTAAGAGGGGAAGCCCAGTATAACAAGATGTCGCGGTTTTTAAGAGAGATTCCAGTAGAGCTGTTAGATGCGGGAATGCGACGTGAAGAGGCTAGAGTGGAAGCACCGAAACAGATGGCTTATGCTCAGGCAAAACAGGCATTTAGAAGCAAGGCTTTTGAGCTTCCGAAGGCAGTACAACACTTTGCCGTAAAAGAAGGAAACGGCCCGGGATATGATGTGGGAGATCGCGTGCGCCATCAAAAATTTGGGGAAGGCTTGGTTATCAACATTGTAGAAGGCGGTCGCGATTATGAAGTTACCGTTGATTTTGATACGGCAGGAACGAAAAAGATGTTTGCAGGATTTGCAAAATTAGAAAAGCTTTAAAATTTGCATAAAATCCTATGAAATGCATATGGTAATATGAAACAATCAATGTTATAATAAACCTAATATAAATCGGACGAAGCGAGTCGGAAAGGACGTGCAACATGAATAAGTTTGAAGAAATTGTTTCAGCAACAAGATTACACGATGTGTTACACAAAAAAGATGAGAATAAGGCGAAAAACATCATCCTTTGGATTTTGGCTGTAGTAGGTGCGGTTGCAGCAATTGCAGGTATTGCATACGCAGTATATCGCTATTTTACACCGGATTATTTCGAGGAATACGAGGAAGAGTTTGAAGATGACTTTGAAGACGATTTTTTGTCGGATGAGGAAGAAGAACAAAATTAATTGCAAGAACTGTCGAGTGTTCGGCAGTTCTTCTTTTTGACATATAGGAACCAGGTTCCATTTGATAAGGAGACAGTATGAAAAAAGGACAAGTATATGAAGGGATCATTGAAAAAGTAGAGTTCCCGAATAAAGGATATGTGAATGTTTCAGAAGAAGACAAGAAAGTGATTGTGAAAAACGGTATTCCTGGGCAAAAGGTGCGTTTTGCAGTCAATAAACTTCGAAAAGGAAAGGCAGAAGGTCGTCTTTTGGAAGTGATTGAGAAGTCGCCACTTGAAACGCGCGAACCAGTCTGTGATATTTTCCCGGCCTGTGGCGGTTGTATGTATCAGACCATGTCATATGAAGAACAATTGAAGATGAAATCTGCACAGGTAAAAGAGATATTGGATGCTGTGGTTACAGAGCCGTACGAGTTTGAAGGCATTAAAGCTAGTCCGAAGGAATTCGGGTATCGCAATAAGATGGAATTTTCGTTCGGTGATGAGTACAAGGACGGCCCACTTTCTTTGGGATTACATAAAAAAGGAAGTACCTATGATGTATTGACGGCAGCCCATTGTAAGTTGGTACATGAGGATATGAATCAGATTCTTATATGTGTGCTTTCGTTTTTTAAGGAGCGCAATGTAAGTTATTATAAAAAAATGCAACATGTTGGCTACCTACGACATCTGCTTTTGCGCCGTGGGGATAAGACGGGCGAAATCTTAGTCAATTTAGTTACGACCACGCAGGAAGAACATGATCTAAGCTTGTTGGTGGAGCAGTTGCTGTCACTTAAGTTAGAAGGCCGTATCGTTGGTATACTGCACATTTTAAATGACTCGCTTTCTGATGTGGTACAGAGCGATGAAACGAGAATTTTATATGGTCAAGATTATTTTTACGAAGAACTTTTGGGAATGGAATTTAAGATTACGCCGTTTTCGTTCTTTCAGCCAAATTCCAGAGCAGCTGAGGTTTTATACAGTACCATTCGTGAATATTTGAGTGATGCTTGTACAAATGATAAGACACTTTATGACTTGTTTAGTGGGACAGGAACCATTGGACAGATTTTATCGCCGGTAGTAAATGAAGTAATCGGTGTGGAGATTGTAGAAGAAGCTGTGAAGGCTGCCAATGAAAATGCAAAGCATAATGGTATTTCTAATTGTAAGTTTTTGGCAGGCGATGTATTTAAAGTGCTGGATGAAATCGAGAAAAAGCCGGATGTGATTGTACTGGATCCGCCAAGGGACGGCATCCACCCAAAGGCATTGCCAAAGATTTTGCATTATGGTGTGGATACGATTGTATACGTATCGTGTAAAGTGACAAGTCTTGCGAGGGATTTGGAAATGATACAGGCAAAAGGTTATAAGGTTGTGAAAGCGGTAGCGGTTGATCAGTTTGCGCATACGGTGCATGTTGAGGTAATAACCTTGCTACAAAAAGAAAAACGAATTTCCTGAGGTCAGGAAAATCATGTATGGCAGTTGCTGAGGAATCTCGGCAACTGTTTTTATATATTTGAAACACCTTGACACTATTTCGGTATACCGATATAATAGAACTGGTGATGAAAATGAATCTTAATATAATTATTAAACAAAGTGGAATGACAAAATATAAAGTTGCGAAATTAAGTGGTGTGCCACATGCTACATTGAATGACTTGTGTAGCGGAAAAAGTCATATCGAAAAATGTTCTGCTGAAACGTTATATCGAATTGCAAAAGCATTAAATGTTTCAATGGAATCGTTAATAGAAACAGTAATTATTGAAAAAGAGGAGATGCAGCGAGTTCAGATTGTGCGAGAACGGTCATATGAATACGGTTTGCCAGAATACCTCCAACACGATCTTGATGCATATAAGGAGGCTTTGCGGAACCGTTCTCGATTGCTTGATTGTTTTTGGGGAGAATTGTATGGAAGTATTAACATGGCAGAAATTAGTGATGGCCTTATAACGCCTGAACATGCAGATTATTTAAGAAAAAAATATTTGTGGAGGTGAGATGAATGATTGATTTTACACAATGTAAAAGAGTAATAGGAAAAGCTTATAATGGCGCAAATGGCAAAAAGATTGCGGTTGAGTATGATGGTGAACAGTATATGCTCAAATTCCCGCCATCTGCGAAGGAGAAGCCAACTGAATTATCATACACGAATAGTTGTTTTAGTGAGCATATCGCAAGCAGCATTTTTAACATGTTAGGCATACCTGCACAAGAGACAATGCTTGGTACATTTGAGGTCAAAGGTAAAGAAAAAATTGTTTGTGCATGTAAGGATTTTACTACGGATGGAAAAGTCTTATATGATTTTTGTTCCATTAAAAATACGGTCATAGATTCAGAACACAATGGTAGTGGAACAGAGTTGTCTGATATCCTAGAAACAATTGAGAAGCAGCAATTTGTTGAACCAATGCTACTTTTAGAACATTTTTGGAAAGTGTTTGTAGTGGATGCGTTGCTTGGTAATTTTGATAGGCATAATGGGAATTGGGGATTTATATTTAATTCAATTTCACAGACATCGCAATTAGCACCGATATATGATTGTGGCAGTTGTTTACTACCACAGGCAGATGAAAAAATAATGCAACGAGTATTGAAAGATGAGGATGAATTAAATTCGAGAGTATATCAATTTCCAACATCCGCCATTAAGCAAAATGGAAGAAAGATTAATTATTATGACTTTCTTATGAATTTAGAAAATGAAGAATGTAGCGATGCATTAATTAGGATTGTTCCAAAAATCAATATGGATCAAATAAGAGATTTTATTGATGAAGTGTTTTATATTTCTGAATTGCAAAAAGAATTTTATAAAAAGTATATTAGTGCAAGATATGAGAAAATTATTTTGCCGGCGTACGAATTGGTCATGGGACAGCGTGAACAAGAAGAACACAGTCAAAGTGAAGTGCATCTTTTTTGACACTACAACACACGTCGAGACCGTCTGTCTGCTGTCAAAGGACACCGGAAGTAGTTTAGTTAAGTAACTAGAGAAAAAGGGCAAGAACTCATCAAATGATGAAATCTTGCCCTTTGTTAATTTACAAAAACTTTGAATATCCTTTTTCTTTATGAGTGTAAGTGTTTAAAAAAGATTATTCCATTTAGAAACAATGTGTTTTTCTAATTTAAGACAATGCTGCTTGATTTTAAGCAATTGAAATACTTTGTAGCGAACAAACTCTATTGAACTGCAAAGGAGCCAGATGAAAAAAGTTGTCACAAGGAGAGCTACAATAAGTTTCAGTGAGGAGTACGATGCATATTCACAAAAACGGTCATGAATTATGAGATTTCTTGTTAATAAATGATCGTGTATTAAGTATACCCCAAATACCAAAGGTGTGAAAAAGGCTATTATTTTTTTGAGAATGTTATGAATAGAAAGCCTAGAAAAAAATAATAGCAGTGTTATCGCTTCTAATAAAATCGTAGGTGATACATAACTTACGAGGAAATAGCTATCCCAAAGTTCGATTTCAAATTTTTGAGAACAATATTCAATCCCTATTTTAGAAATCCATGTAATAGCGGTTATTACAAAATAAAGGAATAAGAAAAACAAAGGATTGACTTTTTGAAATGGTTTGTACTTTCTGATATATGCACCAATTATGTAGAGTGTACTTAACCAAAGAACGCTAAAACCATTGTTTATTTGAAAAATACTATTGTTAAAAATGGTTGGCATGATGCTAAACATAGTCACTAATCCTAAAATAAGCGCTGTACATTTGCTTTTTTCAAGATTTTCAACTAGATAATTGAAAAATGGAATAAAGAAAAACATACAAAAATAACAAGAGAAAAACCAATAAGTATCATATGAAAATGGGAAAAAGGATTTCACGTAGTCATTAGCAACTAGGTTTTGTGGATATATTTGATGAATAACAAGTGTAACCAATAAGGCATAAAATACAGTTTGACAATACAATTCAACGATATTTGCCACTTTGTATTTAGCTGTATACCCTACATATCCAGAAATCAGCGCATAACAATTGACAGCACAGTAGCATCCGATTTCAATAAACCAAATAATAGAATAGGATGTAGAAAATGGCGACAAAGATTTTGTGATGCCACCATGTTCCAAAACGTGTAAAATAACGACAAAGAACATGGAAAATATTCTCAATAAATCAATGCCAAAGTTTCGTGTTGATTGCATATGTTTCATGAGAGGTAAACTCCTTTTCGATAGTATATTTGTCAAAAATTACAGTGTGAGACAAGTTCATTTTATATCTATAAAAGGGGATTTGCAATACTAGTTGAAATTTAAAATAGGAAGTTGATGTATTTTTTGTTTTTAACGGGGAATAATTACCACTATGTAAAAACAAAAAAGTGAGGACAAAAAATATGTCAACAAAAGTTGTGAGACCTTTTGGACTTCGAGATAAATTGGGGTATATGTTCGGAGACTTTGGAAATGATTTCACCTTCATTCTATCGAGTATGATGTTACAAAAATTCTATTCCGATGTAATGGGGATTTCCGTGGCGTTGGTGGGTGTAATGATGATGGTGGCCCGATTTTTAGATGCTGTGACTGATGTTACTATGGGGCAGATTGTGGATCGAAGCAAGCCCACAGCACGTGGTAAGTTTAAGCCTTGGCTACTTCGTATGTGTGGCCCTGTGGCCATTGCTTCGCTGCTTATGTATGCCAGCTGGTTTTCCAATATGAGTATGACATTTAAGGTAGTGTGGATGTTTGCCACATATCTATTGTGGGGCAGTGTTTTTTATACGGCAGTCAATATTCCATATGGTTCTATGGCTTCTGCCATATCGGCAGACCCAAATGATAGAGCGCAGCTTTCCAATTGGAGAACCATTGGTGCTATGTTGGCTGGTATGGTGATTGGTGTTGTGTTGCCACTTTTAGTATATTATACCGATGATGCGGGAAATCAGGTGCTTTCAGGACCACGCGTCGCTGTTGCGGCAATCGTATGTTCCATTGGTGCGATTGTCTGTTATATTCTTTGTTATAGGATGTGTACGGAACGTGTAAAGGTCGAGCAAAAGAAAGAAAAATTCGAGCTGAGCCGATTGGTGAATGGACTCATAACCAATCGGGCATTAATCGGAATCGTGGTGGCTTCCATCTGTATGTTGCTGGCACAGCTGACAGCACAGACTATGACAACGTATGTGTATCCAAACTATTTTCGAAATGTAGGTGCTCAGTCGGCGGCAGGTCTTGTAGGCGTTGTTGTATCGCTTATTTGCGCCGCATTTACGGTGAAATTATCGGAGCGCTTTGGAAGGAAAGCATTGGGAGTTGTGGCTTCGCTGTTTGGGGCTATAGTCTATATCTTCGCTTGGATATTTCAGATTAAAAATGCATGGGTGTTTACTGCCGTTTATGCATTTGCGTATATCGGGCTTGCAATTTTTAGCTTAATTACTTGGGCTATGATTACGGATGTTATTGATGATACAGAGGTAAGAACCGGAGAGCGATCTGATGGAGAAATCTATTCCATCTATTCCTTTGCGAGAAAATTAGGACAGGCTGCATCGGCAGGAGTGACTGGCTGGTTACTCACAGCTATTGGTTACACGCAAAACACGGCATTTGAACCGAGCGTAACAAAAGGCATTTACAATTTAACTTGTTTAGTTCCTGCGGTGGGATATATTTTACTGGCATTGGTACTGATGTTTTTGTATCCGTTGGGAAAAAAGAGGGTGGAAAACAATGCCAGAATCCTAGCAGAAAAATCAAAATAATGTATAAAAAAGCATCGGTTGCTATTGCGAATCGGTGCTTTTGTTGTTAAAATAGAGAAAACACGTTAAGATGAGGTGCGAAAATGACAGAAAGAGAATTGAAAAAATTAAATAAAAATCAACTGTTAGAATTATTAAAAGAACAGACAGAAAGAGCAAACCGTATAGAGATAGAATTTGAAGAAGTGAAGCGCAAACTGAAAGAACGAAAATTGATAGAAGAGCATGCAGGTTCTATCGCAGAGGCGGCTTTAAAATTAAATGGCGTTTTTGAGGCGGCGCAGGAAGCAGCAGATCAGTATTTAGAGAATATTGAGCGTATCAGCGCACAGCAGGATATGGCTACAAAGAAGATTGAAGAAGAAGCAAGAGAAAAAGCGGAAAAGATGCTTCAAGAAACGGAAAAACGTTGCAAAGAACGCGAAGAAGAAGAAAAGAAGAAATTAGAAGAAATTGCAAATCAGTTAAAACAAATGTATGACCAGAAAAAAGCGTTGGATGCAATATTTAAAGATTTTTCTAGTGAAAAAGCAGCAGAGTAATTTTTAAAGTATATAGTTCATTTGCCAGATGGCGGACAGATTATCTGTCCGCTGTTTTTTTATTCACACCTAAATTGGTCGCTTGTTGACATTTCAACAAAATAGTGTTAAACTACGACTTGTTGATATTTCAACAAAATGGTGGAGGTGTAAGATGCAGGAAAGATTTGAAACGTTTACAGTTCTGATTAATAGAATCAGTCGAAATATTCGAAAGATAAAGAATCAGGAGATGGCTGAATACAATTTGAGAAGTGCACATGTTTCGTGCCTATATTATATTTATTCCTTCAAAGGAGCAACTGCAACAGATCTTTGTGAGCGGTGTGAGGAAGATAAAGCAACTATTTCCCGTGCATTAGATTACCTTGATATCAATGGCTATATTACTCGTGAAGTAGATAGAGCAAGAAGATATAAAAGTCCAATAATGTTAACAAAAAAAGGTATGGAAGCTGGAAAGAAGATTGCAGATAAAATAAGCGCTGTTTTAGATGCCATCAGTTTTGGATTGACTGAAGAAGAAAGAGTGGCATTTTACCGCAGTTTATCTATCATCAGCGAAAGCTTAGAAGCTGTTTCCAAGAATGGAGAAAAATAAGGAGTACATATTTATGAAAACAAGAATTATAGTAGATTCAACGGCAGATTTAATGCCAGAATACAAAAAACGCGTACACGTGGTGCCGCTTACTGTTCATTTTGGAGAAGCGGAATATATTGACGGAGTTACCATTGATCATAAAACTTTTTATGAAAAGTTAATCGAGAGTGATACACTTCCGACAACCAGTCAGGGAACGCCTAGTGCTTTTATGGAAGAGTTTGAAAAAGCAAAGGAAGCTGGTGAAGCGGCAGTTGTTATTACACTTGCTTCAAAATTTTCCGGAACATGTCAAAGCGCTATGATTGCGGCAGCAGAATATGATAATATTTATGTTGTAGACAGTACCAGTGCGGCTATGGGTAGTGGCATCTTGGTAGAGCTAGCTTGCAAACTGTTAGACGAAGGGAAGTCTGCAGAGCAAATTGCACAGATACTTGAAAAAGAAAAGGAAAAAATCATCATCGTTGCTTTGGTAGATACACTTGAATACCTCAAAAAAGGCGGTCGAATTTCAAAAACAGTAGCATTGGCAGGTAGTATGTTGAATATTAAGCCAGTCCTTTCTGTTGTAGATGGGGAAATTAATATTCTTGGAAAAGCACGTGGTTCTAAAATGGGCAACAATCTGCTGATTCAGGAGATTGATAAAGCTGGAGGTATAGACTTTAGTAAACCGGTGTTACTTGGCTATAGTGGTATTTCTGATGCTTTGCTGAAAAAATATATTGAAGATAGTCGACATATCTGGGAAGGCAATCTGGAAGAAATTCGCTATACGTCTGTAGGTAGCGTTATCGGGACACATGCAGGACCAGGAGCTGTAGTCGTGGCATTTTTCAAGAATTAAAAGAAAAGGGATTATATTATGACAAAAAAGTCGACAAGACCACTTCGGTGGGTGCGTTTAGATAATGCGGCGAAGATATATCCGGCGGCAAGAAGGAAAAATTGGAGCAATGTTTTTAGACAGTCAGTCACCTTGTTCGAAGATGTGGATAAGGGTGTATTAAAGTCTGCTTTAGACATTACCGTTAAGCGTTTTCCGACCATTGCTGCCCGCTTGCGAAAAGGTGTCTTTTGGTACTACTTGCAACAAGTGGAAGAGGCACCGGAAATCAGAGATGAATATAGTTATCCGCTTATATATATGAGCAAAGATGAGATGCGAAAATGTGCATTTCGTGTAATCGTATTTCACAATCGAATTGCCGTAGAATTTTTCCATTCTTTGACAGATGGCACAGGTGCTTTGATTTTTCTGAAGAGTCTAGTTGCAGAGTATCTGGAGCAGAAATATAAGATTCAGATTCCTTGCGAAAATGGTGTGTTAGACCGTAAGGCTTTACCTGCGGAAGAGGAGTTAGAGGATTGTTTTCCTAAGAATGCTGGAGCGGTACCTGCAAGTCGAAAGGATACGAATGCGTGGCATATGTATGGTGAGCCGGAAAAAGATGGGTTTCTTAATCTTACTTGTTTTAAGGTGCCAGTTAAAGAAACGTTGGAGTTAGCACACAAGTACAGTGTAACCATGACGGTGTTTATGAGTGCGATACTGATGCAGGCACTTTTGAATCTGCAAAAGGAAAAGACTCCGAATAGAAAAAAACAAAAGAGAATCAAACTTTTAATTCCTGTCAATTTGAGACAGTTATTTCCAAGTAGTACACTGCGAAATTTTGCAATGTACACGGTTCCGGAACTGGATCCTCGTCTTGGAGAGTATACGCTTGATGAGATTTGTAAGGTGATTCAACATAAGATGGGGACGGAGATTACAGCGAAACATATGAGCTGCGTAATCGCAACCAATGTAAATGATGAAAAAAATCCATTGGTGCGACTGATTCCATTGCCGATAAAGAATGCCGTTATGAAGGCGATATTTGATAGTGTAGGAGAGAAGAAATCTTGCTTGACACTTTCCAATCTTGGTCAAGTAAAGGTGCCGGGAATCATGGCACAGTATGTGAAACGCTTTGACTTTATTCTCGGTGTCCAGGCAGCTGCCCCGTACAACTGTGGAATGTTATCATTTGGAGACACGATTTACATGAATTTTATTCGTAATATTAAAGATGCAGAATTGGAACGGCACTTTTTTGCAGTGCTACAGAACTTAGGGCTTTCGGCTACCGTGGAAAGCAATCAGAATGAGAGGTGAATGTGATGTATTGTGTAAAATGCGGCGTCAAACTGGAAGACACGGAAAAGAAATGTCCTCTTTGTAACACCATCGTTTGCCATCCGGACTTTGAGCAAAGGACGGAGCGCGAATTGTATCCAAGCGGCAAACTGCCGAAAAGTGCTTCGAACTCTAAAGTGTTAAATGGAGCAATCATCATTTTATTCCTGATTCCACTAATTGTTTGTCTTTTGGCAGATTTGTTATTGGATGGTTCTATGGGATGGTATGGATATGTTGCTGGTGCGTTAGCGGTAGCATATATCGCGTTCGCTTTGCCACTATGGTTTAAGAAACCGAATCCTGTTATTTTTGTACCTTGTGATTTTGTCGCAATTGGATTCTATTTGTTATATATCAATCTTGCGACAGGTGGAGCGTGGTTTTTGCGTTTTGCGCTTCCTATAACAGGTGGTCTTTGTGTGATTGTTTGTACTGTTGTAACGTTATTTTATTATTTGCGAAGAGGAAGACTATATATCCTAGGCGGAGCGTTCATGGCATTAGGGGTATTTATGCTACTAATTGAGTTTTTATTAGGCGTAACCTTTGGAATGCCATTCATAGGGTGGTCTATCTATCCGCTTGTTGTGTTGATTTTAATTGGCGGATTACTTATCTATTTTGCAATCAATAGTACGGCACGTGAAATAATGGAGAGGAAATTGTTTTTCTAACTAGATGAGAGCGTAAGAAAGCGGAGTGAAATTCACTCCGCTTTTACTTGAATTTTTATCTAATTTATTCATTCGATTCTCTCCATAAACATTGTGCATTTATTATATCACAACAATATCAAAAAATAAATTCACACAGTATAAATTCCCACAAATCACAAATACTAACATCACGATTTGAATTTAAAGGAGAATTTATATATGAAAGCAACTGGTATCGTTAGAAGAATAGACGACTTGGGACGCGTAGTTGTCCCGAAAGAAATTAGAAAAACCCTTCGCATTCGTGAAGGTGATCCGTTAGAAATTTTTACAGACAGGGAAGGGGAAATTATTTTGAAAAAATATTCCCCAATGGGCGAAATGTCCGCATTTGCAAAGCAGTATGCAAATAGTCTCGCCAATGTACTGGGCTGCACAGTCTGCATATCAGACCAAGATCAAATTGTAGCAGCAGCAGGAACCGGACGAAAAGAATTGCAGGACAAATCCATCAGTAAGCAGTTGGAAGGTTTGATGGAGGCCAGAGAGCAGCGTGTGGCTAATGTGGGAGAAAAAAATTATATCAATCTCACCAAAGAAGGAGAAGAAGATTACGCAAATCAAGTCATCGTACCTATCATCAGCGATAGCGATGTGATAGGTAGTGTTTCCATTCTTGACAAAAATGAAAAGAGAAAATTTGGGGAAATGGAGCAAAAGCTGGCAGGTTGCGCAGCAAACTTTTTGGGAAGTCAAATGGAACAATAAAAGAATAAATCCCTCCGGACAATCATACATTGTGATAGATAAGGAGGGATACGATATGGATAAGAAGGCGATTCGTATATTAAAGGCACTTCTTGTTGCCTATATTGTAACAGGGATTCTACTTTTGGTACTTTCCTTTTTGCTATATAAGTTCGGACTTTCGGAGAGTGTTGTGGCAACGGGGATTGTAGTCATTTATGTGTTTTCAACGTTTGTTGGCGGAGTGGTAATCGGAAAGATGATGAAGGTGAAAAAATTCGCATGGGGACTTACTTTAGGGGTTCTTTATTTTGCCTTGCTACTCCTCATATCTTTGGGTGTAAATAGAGGAATTGATGGCAACGGCTCCAATATTTTCACTAGTTTTTTACTATGTGCAGGTGGTGGAATGTTTGGAGGAATGATTTCGTAGAAAAAACACTTTAAAAACGAAGAAAGCTGTGTTATAATAACAAAAGTTAATGTAATTCCAAGGAGGAGAACACAGATGAAACATATTAAAACATTGAATACACAGACATTAAACAATACAGTGAAAAAGGGCGGATGCGGAGAATGCCAGACATCTTGCCAGTCAGCTTGCAAGACATCTTGTACAGTTGGAAACCAAACTTGCGAACAGAAGAAATAATTTGAACGCATAAGAAAACTCAAGGCAGCGGCTTAGAGGTCGCTGTCTTTTTGGTTGTTATAATATAAACTGAAAGGAGTAACGATGTGATTCATCAGTACAAAAATAACGGATATCAGATTGTGCTGGATGTAAACAGCGGCTCGGTTCATGTGGTTGATGATATATGCTACGATCTCATCGAAGTATTAGAAGCGATGAACCCGGAGCATACCAAGGAGACATTAGAAACACCGGAAGTATTAGAAAAGGTGACAGAAAGCTTGGGCGATAAGTATGACAGTCAGGAGCTGAAAGAAGCGCTTGAGGATATTGTTGCACTTACCGAGGCTGGTCAGCTTTTTACAAAAGATACATATGAGGCTTATATTGGAGCTGTAAAGCAGAGAAAGACGGTGGTAAAGGCTCTTTGTATCCACATAGCCCATGATTGTAACTTGGCTTGCAAATATTGTTTTGCAGAGGAAGGCGAGTATCATGGAAGAAGAGCCCTTATGTCCTATGAAGTGGGAAAGAAAGCATTAGATTTTCTTATTGCAAACTCTGGTAACAGACGGAACCTGGAAGTGGATTTCTTCGGTGGCGAGCCACTGATGAACTGGCAGGTTGTAAAAGATTTGGTTGCCTATGGTAGAGAGCAGGAAAAACTTCATGATAAGCATTTTCGTTTTACGCTTACGACAAATGGTGTGCTTCTAAATGATGAAGTACAGGAGTTTGTCAATAAAGAGATGGACAACGTAGTGCTAAGTCTTGACGGGCGTAAGGAAGTAAACGACCGCATGAGACCGTTTAGAAACGGAAAAGGCAGCTACGATTTGATCGTTCCGAAGTTCCAGAAACTGGCAGATAGCAGAGACCAGGAAAAATATTATATTAGAGGTACATTTACAAGAGATAATCTTGATTTTTCAAATGACGTACTTCATTTTGCGGATTTAGGATTTGAACAGATTTCCATTGAACCGGTAGTGGGAGAGGATTCTGATTTTTATTCCATTAAGAAAGAAGATTTGCCACAGATATTCGAAGAATATGATAAGTTGGCAAAGGTGATGATTGAGAGAGAAAAATCCGGCAAAGGATTTAATTTCTTCCATTTCATGATTGACCTTGACGGAGGACCTTGCGTTGCAAAGCGCTTGTCCGGCTGTGGCTCGGGGACAGAATACCTGGCAGTAACGCCTTGGGGTGATTTGTATCCGTGTCATCAATTTGTAGGAGAAGAAGATTTCTTGATGGGAAATGTGGATGACGGCATTACAAAACCGGAGATTGCAGACGAATTCAGAGGCTGCAGTGTTTATTCAAAGGAAAAATGTAAGAATTGTTTTGCAAAATTCTACTGTAGTGGAGGCTGTATGGCAAATTCCTATAAGTTCCATGGTTCGATCCATGATGCTTATGATATAGGATGCGAGATGCAGCGCAAGCGTGTAGAATGTGCAATCATGATAAAAGCTGCTTTGGCAGAATAAGAAAGTAAGGAAAGGTGTAAGACATGAAACATTTAAGTGACATGAAAAAGAGCAGAGGTATTTTGTATCTTGTGTTGACAGTTGTAGTAATCGGTTTACTCGCATTTACATCACTGTTTGGATTTACAAAATCAAAACTTGGCTCAGCAGAAAACATTATTTTAGGTCTGGATTTATCAGGCGGTGTAAGTATTACATATCAGACAGTGGAAGACAATCCGTCTTCAGAAGATATGAAGGATACGATCTATAAGCTTCAAAAGCGTGTGGAAGGTTATAGTACAGAAGCGACAGTATATCAGGAAGGTAATAACCGTATTAATATCGAAATTCCTGGTGTAACAGATGCAGATAAGATTCTCAGTGAACTTGGTAAGCCGGGTTCTTTGCAGTTCAAAGATGAGAATGGAACCGTTGTATTAGAAGGTTCCGATGTGAAGGCTGCAAAAGCAGTGACTGGAGAAGATCAGACAACAGGTGCAAAAGAATATCAGGTTGAATTGATTTTGACAGATGCAGGAACAACAAAGTTTGCAGAAGCAACAACAGCGAACTTAAACAAGCAGATTGCTATCGTATACGATGGTGAAACGATTAGTGCACCGGTTGTTAACAGTGTAATTGACGGTGGACAGGCTTATATCGATGGTATGGCAAACTTTGAAGAAGCAGAAAATCTTGCAACGACAATCCGTATCGGTGGACTTAACTTGGAATTGGAAGAATTACATTCTAAGGTTGTAGGTGCGCAGCTTGGTGAAGAAGCCATTTCAACCAGTTTGCTTGCAGGTTTGATTGGTTTGTTTATCGTATTTATCTTTATGTGTATCGTATACAGACTTCCTGGATTTGCATCTAGTATTGCATTGGTTGTTTATACAGGAATGATATTGGTAATGTTAAATGGATTCAATATCACTTTAACACTTCCAGGTATCGCAGGTATTATTCTTTCCATCGGTATGGCGGTGGATGCTAACGTTATCATTTTCGCCAGAGTGCGTGAAGAAATTGCAGCAGGAAAGAGCATTAAATCTTCGTTGAAGATTGGTTTCCAAAAAGCGTTATCAGCAATTCTTGATGGTAACATTACAACATTGATTGCAGCAGCAGTACTTTGGTTTATGGGTTCAGGTAGTGTAAAAGGTTTTGCACAGACATTGGCACTTGGTATTGTGCTTTCTATGTTCACAGCCCTTGTAGTTACAAGAATTATCATTTTTGCGTTCTATGCATTAGGACTGAAAGATGAAAAATACTACGGAACACAAAAACCAAGAAAGGCAAGAAATTTCCTTTCTAAGAAGGCGCTTAGCTTTGCAATTGCAGGTGTAGTAATTGTTGTAGGTATTGCATTTATGGGTATCAATGCAGCAACAGGTAAAGGTGCATTTGCATACGGTCTTGAATTCCAGGGTGGTACCTCTTCAACAGTAAGTTTTGACAAAGATTACTCTATTGCAGAGATTGATTCTGAAATCGTACCGATTGTAGAAAAGGTAACAGGAGATGCGAATGTTCAGACACAAAAGGTAACTGGAACAAAAGACGTTATCATTAAAACTGTAAACTTAGATATTGACAAACGTGCAGAGTTTGAAAAGGCGATGCAGGAAAACTTCGGAGTGAAGGAAGAAATTGCATTTGAAAATATCAGTGCGACGGTAAGTAACGAGATGAGAAGTGATGCGATTATTGCGCTCCTTATTGCTACGATTTGTATGTTGATTTACATTCGTATTCGTTTCAAAGATTTCCGTTTTGCATCCAGTGCGGTATTGGCATTGCTCCATGACGTATTGGTGGTACTTGCATTCTATGCAATCGCAAGAATTTCACTCGGAAATACATTTATTGCATGTATCCTTACAATTGTAGGTTATTCTATTAACTCTACGATCGTTATCTTTGACCGTATCCGTGAAGAATTGGCGGTTCAGAGAAAGAACGATACTTTGGCTGATGTGGTAAACAAGTGTATCACAGATACATTGACAAGAAGTATTTATACAAACTTTACAACCTTTGTAATGGTAGCAGTACTCTTTATCTTAGGTGTAAGCTCTATTCGTGAATTCGCATTGCCACTTATGGTTGGTGTTGTTGCAGGTGCATTCTCATCTATCTGCATCACAGGTGCATTGTGGTATGTTATGAAAACAAAATTTATTAAGAAAAAATAAGTAATGTTAGGGGCGGGGGAAATGCTGATTTTCCTCGCCTTTTTTTATGGAGTATAGGATGGAAAAATGGTTTGTTATGCGAAAGGGGGCACCTTTCGATGAAATAGCAGAGAAATTTCATATAAGTCCGATTGTGGCCAGACTTATTCGCAATCGCAACATTGTTGGGGATGAGGCCATAGAAGAATATCTACATGGAACCCTGTTAGATCTTTATGACGGTATGCTTATGAAGGATATGCAAAAGGCAGTGGATATCTTAATTGAAAAAATCCGAGATGGCAAGAAAATCCGAATTATTGGGGATTATGATATAGACGGAATCAATGCGACCTATATTTTGCTGGAAGGCCTTCTGGCGTTGGGGGCAAATGTAGATACGGATATTCCAGAACGAGTAAAGGACGGGTATGGCTTAAATCGTCAATTGCTGGAGCTTGCAAAAAAGGATTCTGTAGACACGGTTATCACTTGTGATAATGGAATTGTAGCAACAGAAGAAATTGCCTATGGGAAAAAGCTAGGTCTTACCATTATTGTGACAGATCATCACGAAGTGCCAGAGGTCTTACCGGAAGCAGATGCCATTGTCAATCCAAAGCAGAAGGATTGTCCGTATCCGTTTTCAGAACTTTGCGGGGCGGCCATAGCCTATAAGCTTGTGGAAGTGTTGTTTGAAGTCCTGGGGGAAGACGTTGAGGATATTGACTATCTGATGGAGAACGTGGCCATTGCAACGGTGGGAGATGTTATGCCGCTTGTTAAGGAAAATAGAATCTTTGTAAAGCAGGGGCTTGAAATGCTTCGCCGAACGAAAAATCTAGGTTTAAGGGCACTGATGGATGCAAATCAGGTTTTGGCGGAACAGGTAAATACCTATCATATCGGCTTTGTATTGGGGCCTTGCTTAAATGCCACGGGGCGTCTGGATACGGCTAAGAGAGCATTAAAACTTTTATGTGCAAGGGATGCAGAAGAGGCGCGAAGCCTTGCGATAGAGTTGAAATCGATGAATGACAAGCGCAAAGAAATGACTGTTTTAGCAGTGGAACAGGCTATTTCAGAAATAGAAAAAGGAACCTTGAAGGATGACAGAGTATTGGTAGTATACCTTCCGGATTGTCATGAAAGTCTTGCCGGCATCGTAGCAGGAAGAATAAGAGAACGATACTATAAGCCGACGGTGGTTTTGACAAACACAGAAAATGGCGTAAAGGGTTCTGCTCGTTCTATTGAAGAGTATGATATATATCAGGCGCTTTGCGAGTGTCAGATGTTACTCACAAAATTCGGTGGGCACAAACTGGCGGCCGGAATGTCTCTGGAGGAGAAAAACGTGGAACCGCTTCGTTGCATGTTAAATCAATACTGTAAACTCACAGAGGAGGATTTGATAGCCAAGGTTTCCATTGATATGCAATTGCCGTTTGCAAATGTGAATGAGGAATTGATAGAGCAATTGGAGGTTTTAGAACCTTTTGGAAAAGATAATACAAAACCGATTTTTGCAGAGAAAGACGTGGAGATTTTAAATGCCAGAATTTTCGGCAACCGACAAAATGTCCTTAGAATGCAGGTTGTAAATGCACAGGGCATACGAATGAATGCAGTATATTTTGGCGGAGTGCAGGAATTTTTGGAGTTTCTGGTCAATAAATATGATGAAAACAAGGTGGATATGATGCTCAGTGGGCAAAGAAGCGGAATTCAGGTTTCTATTACGTATTATCCTACAACAAATGAGTATATGGGAAAAACCTATTTGCAAATTGTAATTGGGCATTATCAATAATTGAAAGATTCGAGAAAAAGTGATATAATAAGCTATTATCCACCAAAAAACGGAGGTAAAGACATGAAAAAGATAGAAGAGTATGTAAGAAGCATTCCAGATTTCCCAGAACCAGGTATTATTTTTAGAGATATTACAAGTGTTTTGGAAGATGCAGAAGGGCTTCATTTGGCAGTAGATTTGATGCAGGAAAAGCTTGAAGGTATAGATTTTGACGTGGTTGTAGGACCGGAATCCAGAGGATTTATCTTTGGTGTGCCGATAGCTTACAATTTGAGAAAACCATTTGTTCCGGTGAGAAAAAAAGGAAAACTTCCGTGTGAAACTGTTTCCATTAAGTATGATTTGGAATATGGAAGTGCGGAACTTGAGATGCATAAAGATTCCATTAAACCAGGGCAGAAGGTAGTTATTATCGACGATTTGATGGCAACCGGAGGGACCATTGAAGCGATTGTAAAGCTGATAGAAGGAATGGGAGCAACCGTTGTAAAGACAGTGTTCCTTATGGAATTAGAAGGATTAGAAGGCAGAAAGAAATTAAGCGGATATGATGTAGAAACAGTAATCGCATATCCGGGAAAATAGGATTGCCGAGGGGGCTTTTATATGTCTAAAGACAGGCTAGTTGGAAAATCGAGAGAAGAATTAGGCATGATAGATTGTCATACAGTGATGGATCCAAAAGAATATCAGGATCCGAAAAAATTGTATGATAATCTAATTAGTCGTGTGCGCAAATATCATCCATCAGCGGATGTTTCTATGATTGAAAAGGCATTTCGCATTGCGGATGATGCTCACAAGGGGCAGTATCGCAAGTCCGGCGAGGCATATATTATTCACCCGATTTGGGTTGGAACGATACTTGCAGATTTGGAATTGGATAAAGAGACCATTGTTGCGGGTATTTTACATGATGTTGTAGAAGATACGGTGATGACGTCTGAGGAGATAGCAAACGAGTTTGGAGAGGAAGTCTCACTTCTCGTGGATGGTGTGACGAAATTAGGGCAACTTTCCTATTCCACAGACAAGATAGAAGTACAAGCGGAAAACTTACGTAAGATGTTTCTTGCTATGGCAAAAGACATTCGAGTTATTTTGATTAAACTTGCTGACCGTTTGCATAACATGCGTACCTTGCAGTTTATGAGACCGGAAAAACAGCAGGAAAAGGCTAGAGAGACCATGGATATTTATGCGCCGATTGCGCAGAGACTTGGTATTTCTAAGATTAAGACAGAACTGGACGATTTGGCACTTAGCTATTTGAAACCGGATGTGTTTGAAGATTTGGTAAAGCAGCTCAATGCTCGCAAGACGCAAAGAGAAGAATTTGTACAACAAATCGTAGATGAAGTGTCCAATCATATTGCCAATGCAAAGATTAAGGCGGATGTGTATGGTCGCGTAAAACATTTCTTCAGCATTTACAAAAAGATGGTGAATCAAGATAAGACTATCGATGAAGTGTATGATTTGTTCGCGATTCGTATTATCGTGGAAGATCTGAAGGATTGTTACGCAGCACTTGGAGTTATTCACGAGATGTACACGCCGATTCCAGGGCGTTTCAAGGATTATATCGCTATGCCGAAGCCAAATATGTATCAGTCCTTGCATACCACTTTGATGGGACCGGCAGGACAGCCGTTTGAAATTCAGATTCGAACAAAAGAAATGCATAAGACGGCGGAATACGGTATCGCTGCGCACTGGAAATACAAAGAATCCAATGACGGCAAGAAGAGCGTGGAAATGCAGGAAGAAGAGAAGCTTAGTTGGCTTCGCCAGATTTTGGAGTGGCAGCAGGATACAGACAACCATGAATTTTTAAGTCTCTTAAAGGGTGGCTTGGATTTATTTGCAGAGGATGTGTATTGCTTTACACCGAACGGGGATGTTAAGAATTTGCCAAATGGTTCCACACCTGTAGATTTTGCCTACGCGATTCACAGTGCGGTTGGTAATAAGATGGTAGGGGCCAGGGTAAATGGAAAACTCGTTACCATTGATTATAAGATTCAAAATGGTGACAGAATCGAGATTTTGACATCTCAAAATTCTAAAGGACCTAGCCGCGATTGGCTCAATATCGTTCAGAGTACGCAGGCGAAGAATAAGATTAACCAGTGGTTTAAGAAAGAATTTAAAGAAGAAAACATTACCCATGGAAAAGAACTTGTGCAGGCGTATTGTAAGGCAAAGGCCCTTGTGCTTTCCGATCTTACAAAGCCACAGTATGTGCAGAAGATACTTAGAAAATATGGGTTCCATGATTGGGATGCTCTGATGGCATCCGTAGGACATGGGGGATTAAAAGAAGGTCAGGTTGTCAATCGTCTTTTGGAAGAATATCAGAAAGACCATAAGGAAGAACTGACAGATGAAAAGATTATAGAACAGGTTGCTCAGGCGGCAAAAAATAAAGTTCATGTAACGAAATCAAAGAGTGGTATTGTCGTAAAAGGTATCGATGATATGGCAGTACGTTTCTCTAGATGTTGTAATCCGGTGCCGGGCGATGAGATTGTGGGATTCGTCACAAGAGGGCGCGGAATGTCTATTCATCGAACAGACTGTATCAATATTATGAACTTGACGGAAGCAGAACGTGTACGTCTGATTGATGCAGAATGGGAATCAGATATCACAGAAGATGCAGGACAGTACTTGTCTGGTATTCGCATTTATGCAAATGACAGGCGTGGATTCTTGATGGATGTTTCCAAAGTGTTTACGGAAGAAAAGATAGATATCAATTCTATCAATACCCATGTGAGTAAGCAGGGAACCGTAACTATGGAACTAAGCTTTTCCGTTCGTGGACGAGAACAGCTGAACCATGTACTTGCAAAATTGCGTCAAGTGGAAGGTGTACTTGATATTGAGCGTACCGCGGGGTAAAGAAAATGAAAATAGAAAAATTTGTTTTGGGCGGTTTGGCAACGAATTGCTATTTGATTGAAAATGAAGAAACAAAAGAAGTAGTTATAGTAGACCCGGCTACCTGTCCGGATGAGATAATAGGACATGTAAGACGCAAAGGGTATACACCAAAGGCAATTCTCTTGACACATGGACATTTTGACCATGTGATGGGGATAGACAGATGGGTGAGTGAGTTTCAGATACCAGTGTATTTGCACGAAGAGGAAAAAGAAATTATAGAACAGGCTCATTTGAATTTATCCACCATGCTTGGCGGAGGGTATTCTTATCATCAGGTAAGATGCCTTGGTACAGAGCCACAGATAGAGTTGGCCGGCATTTTGTTTCAGATTATTCACACACCGGGTCATACAAAAGGCGGTTGCTGCTATTATGTAAAGGACGCGGGTGTGCTGATAAGTGGTGATACACTTTTTTATCACAGTGTGGGAAGAACGGACTTTCCGACAGGCAGTATGTCTACCTTGGTAAGGTCCATCAGAGAAAAACTATTTTGTCTGCCGGAAGAAACTTGCGTTTATCCGGGACATGGTGAAGAGACAACCATTGGAGACGAGAAAAAAGGAAATCCATTTATTTAAATTTATTTGGGGACGTAGTAACATTCAAAAATACTACGTCCCAAATTGAGTTTTGTGGTGTCCCTAAATGAGGTGTAAGATGATACAAATTCGAGTGAAAGATGAGATGTTTGCGTACGATATGTACCATATTTGTAAGGCTTTTTGCCCAGAACAGCATATCGAACAAGTGGTGTCCCAAAGTGAAGAGAGCCCTGTGCAAATCTGCATCCAAATGGGAGAAGATACCTGTGTTGTTGTAGATGAGGAAATCATTGGATTTGCCACAAGAAAAGAGAAGAAGCAGTACGTAAATTTAAAAACGTACGATTGGTTATCTCAGGTGACAGGAAAACAGCTTGCATGGGGGACGTTAACAGGGGTTCGCCCTACCAAACTGATGATGTCTTTAAAGGAAAGTGGGATGTCAGATGCTGAAGTTTCAGACTATATGAAAGAACATTATCGGGTGACAGACCAGAAGATTACACTGGGTCTTTCGGTGGCAAAAAGAGAAAAAGAGATTTTAGAACAGTTGGATTATGAGAATGGGTATAGTTTATATGTGGGTATTCCATTCTGTCCAAGCATCTGTTCCTATTGTTCTTTTTCGTCATATCCACTTTCTTTGTGGGGAGATAAAGTGGAACAGTATTTGGATGTTCTTTGTAAGGAATTGTCCTTTGTGGCAAAGGTTTCCAAGGAAAAGAAGTTAAATACCATCTATATCGGTGGTGGCACACCGACTACGCTGTCAGCGAAACAATTAGAACGGTTGCTATCTCATATAGAGGAGCAGTTTGATGATACAGATTTAAAAGAATTTACAGTGGAAGCGGGGAGACCGGACAGTATCACGAGAGAGAAACTAGAAGTGATAAAAAACCATAAAGTCACTCGCATTTCCATTAATCCGCAGACCATGCAACAAAAAACCTTGGATATCATTGGAAGAAGGCATACAGTAGAGGATATTAGGAAAGTGTATGACCTGGCAAGAGAACTTGGATTTGATAACATCAATATGGATTTGATTGCAGGACTTCCGGGAGAAACCGTGGCGGATATGCAAGATACTCTAGAGGGAATCGCAAAGTTAAAGCCAGACAGTCTGACTGTCCACGCATTGGCGATGAAACGTGCTTCTAAGTTATCACAGGAGAAAAAAGAAATTCAAAGGACCAACGAAGAAGAAGCAAAATTGGCAGAAGAGTTGGAGCAGATGATTGCGATTTCTGCCGAGTTTGCAAAGCAGATGGATTTAGAAGCGTATTATTTATACAGACAGAAAAATATTGCCGGAAATTTTGAAAATGTTGGCTATGCAAAGGTTGACAAAGCCGGAATATACAATATACTTATTATGGAGGAAAAACAATCGATTGTAGCGGTAGGAGCAGGTGCTTCCACTAAGATTGTACTTCCAAAAGAACAGATTTTCACAGACGAAAAAACGGGAAATCAAAAAAAGATTGCCCGCGTTGAAAATGTGAAAGATGTAGAACAGTACATGAATCGAATTGATGAAATGATAGAAAGAAAAGGAGAATGGCTATGGCGTTAAAGAAAAAACCGGTTACAGGCATGAAGGACATGCTTCCGGCAGAGATGGAAGTCCGTGATTACGTGATTCGTATGATTAAAGATACCTATCGCACTTTTGGATTTTCGTCCATGGAAACACCATGTGTAGAACATATTGAAAACCTTTGTAGCAAGCAGGGTGGGGAAAATGAGAAGTTAATCTTCAAGATTTTAAAACGTGGAGAAAAACTAAAATTAGAAACGGCTGAAACAGAGAGCGACTTGGTAGATGGAGGTCTTCGCTATGACCTTACAGTTCCGCTTTGTCGTTATTATTCGAATAATATCGGAGTGCTTCCAAGCCCATTTAAAGCATTACAGATGGGAAATGTGTGGAGAGCAGACCGTCCGCAGAGAGGGCGTTTCCGTCAGTTTATGCAATGCGATATTGACATCTTGGGCGAGGCTTCAAACTTGGCAGAAATTGAACTCATTTTAGCAACAACAACCCTTCTTGGAAAGTTAGACTTTAAGAACTTTACGATCCGCATTAACGATAGAAAGATCTTGAAGGCTATGGCGGCATACAGCGGTTTTGCAGAAAGTGATTATGACAATGTATTTATCATTTTAGATAAGATGGACAAGATTGGTCTTGATGGCGTTGCGAATGAACTTCTGGAAAATGGATACGATAAAGAAGCGATTGATAAATACTTAGAAATGTTTGAAGAGATTACAAACGATGTTGCTGGTGTACGCTATTTGAAAGACAAATTAGTTGGATTTTTAGATGCAGATACAGCAGATGGTTTAGAAATGATTATGACCAGCGTAGATCAGGTGAAAGAGGCAGAGTTCAAAGTAAAATTCGACCCAACCTTGGTAAGAGGTATGTCTTATTACACGGGAACTATTTTCGAAATCGCCATGGATGAGTTTGGCGGTTCCGTAGGTGGTGGTGGTCGTTACGATGAGATGATCGGGAAATTTACAGGACAGCCGACACCGGCATGTGGTTTTTCTATCGGATTTGAGCGTATCGTAATGCTCCTTCTTGAAAGAGGTTATGAAGTGCCGACAAGCAAGGATAAAAAAGCATTCTTAATAGAAAAAGGTATGCCTGCAGAAGGCATGCAAAAAGTGTTACAACTTGCAAAAGAAGAAAGAGCAAACGGCAAGCAGGTCATGCTCGTAAATATGAAAAAGAATAAAAAATTCCAGAAAGAACAGTTGGCAGAAGAAGGCTATACAGATGTACAGGAATTTTACAAAGATTCAATCTAAAGAAAGAGAGAAAAGAATATGGCAGAATCAATGCAAGGCTTAAAAAGAAGCCATAGATGTGCAGAATTAAACAAAGCAAATATTGGCGAAACAGTTACTGTTATGGGTTGGGTACAGAAAAATCGTAACAAAGGCGGAATCGTGTTTGTGGATTTGCGTGATCGTTCTGGTATCTTGCAACTTATTTTTGAAAATGGAAGCGTGAGCGAAGAGGACTTTGAAAAAGCAGGAAGACTTCGTAGCGAGTTTGTAATCGCAGCAGTAGGAACAGTAGAAGCTCGTTCTGGTGCGGTAAATGAAAATCTTGCAACAGGAGAAATTGAAATTCGCGTAAAGGAACTTCGCGTATTATCAGAATCTGATACGCCTCCGTTCCCAATTGAAGAAAATAGTAAGACGAAAGAAGAACTTCGCTTAAAATATCGTTATCTGGACCTTAGAAGACCGGATTTACAGAAGAATCTAATTATGAGAAGTAAAGCGGCAACATTGACACGTCAATTCCTTGCTGATGAAGGATTCTTGGAAATCGAAACACCAATCTTAGTGGGAAGTACACCGGAAGGAGCGAGAGATTATCTGGTACCAAGCCGTGTGCATCAGGGAAGTTTTTATGCACTTCCTCAGTCACCACAGCTCTTTAAACAGTTACTTATGTGCTCTGGTTATGACCGTTATTTCCAGATTGCAAAATGTTTCCGTGATGAGGACCTTCGTGCGGACAGACAGCCAGAATTCACACAGATCGATATGGAATTATCTTTTGTAGACATTGATGATGTCATTGATGTAAATGAAAGACTTCTTGCAACATTATTTAAAGAAATCTTAGATGTAGAAGTGCCACTTCCAATCCAGAGAATGACATGGCAGGAAGCGATGGATCGTTTCGGTTCTGATAAGCCGGATATCCGTTTTGGCGTGGAACTTGTTGATGTTTCAGAAGTAGTAAAAGACTGCGAGTTCGTGGTATTTAAAGGCGCTTTGGAAAACGGCGGAAGTGTACGCGGTATCAATGCAAAAGGCCAGGGAGAGATGCCTCGTAAGAAGATTGACAAATTAGTTGATTTTGCAAAAGATTTCGGTGCAAAAGGACTTGCGTATGTTGCAATTCAAAATGATGGAAGTGTAAAATCTTCCTTTGCTAAATTTATGAAAGACGAAGAAATGGAAGCACTTATCAAAGCCATGGATGGTGAGGCGGGTGACTTGTTACTCTTTGCAGCAGATAAGAATAAAGTGGTATGGGATGTACTTGGAAACTTACGTCTTGAAATTGCCCGTCAGTTAGAAATTCTCGACAAAGGCGACTACAAATTTGTATGGGTAACAGAATTCCCACTTTTGGAATGGAACGACGAACAGAATCGTTATACAGCAATGCACCATCCATTTAC
>JAZRCJ010000044.1:0-58887 GCA_045659705.1 Faecalimonas sp. | reverse complement strand
AAAAGACGCTGCTCAGATTATCTCAAGAATCAACGGATTTACATTTGTTGAGACAGAGATGGATTACTACACAGGCGAAGTAAAAGAGATCAGCAGAAAAGCATACTCTACAGGACTTCGTTCAAAAGTTAACTGCTACGGCGCTAACGACGTAACAGAAGGTGTTGCAATCATGCACAAAGAAAAAGTTGACGTATCTATCACAGGTAACTCAACTAACCCAACTCGTTTCCAACATCCAGTTGCAGGTACATACAAGAAAGAATGTATCGAGCAAGGAAAGAAATATTTCTCAGTTGCTTCAGGTGGTGGTACAGGACGTACACTTCACCCAGACAACATGGCTGCAGGTCCAGCTTCATACGGTATGACAGATACTATGGGACGTATGCACTCTGATGCACAGTTCGCTGGTTCTTCATCAGTTCCTGCTCACGTAGAAATGATGGGACTTATCGGTGCTGGTAACAACCCGATGGTTGGTATGACAGTTGCAGTTGCAGTTTCTATCCAAGAAGCAGCAGACGCAGGTAAATTCTAAATTGTAAAATATTATATAAAAAGGCACGTCATTTCCGACGTGCCTTTTTTAATGCATAGGGATTTCATATCTCATAAAAAAAGACAACCACATGACGGTATGGTTGTCTTTGCTTTTTATATTATTACTTTTCGAAATTAAGCAAGTGTATTAACAAGTTTTGTTAAACGAGAAATTTTTCTTGCACATGTGTTTTTGTGGTAAACACCCTTGCTTCCGGCTTTGCTAATAGTAGCGATAGCAGCTTTTAAAGTTTCTGTAGCTAATGCTTTGTCGTTAGCAACAACAGCAGCTTCTACTTTTTTCATAGCTGTTTTAACACCAGATTTAATTGCTTTATTTCTAGCAGCTTTTGTTTCGTTTACTAAAATTCTTTTCTTTGCAGATTTAATGTTAGCCAATGTGAACACCTCCACTCGTGATAATTTTCATTTACTCGATAGAATAAGACACGGAACATTCTATCGAAACATACTCGTATATTTTAAGATAAGAAAGAGTGCTTGTCAATACATATTTCTCAAAAAATTGCCAAAACTAGAAAATATGTAAAAAAAGATGAAGGAGTACGAGTAATGTTAGAAAAATACAGTATTCATACGGATTTGGCATTAGAAGAAAAAGAGCGGTTTGAATCAGATAACGTGGAAGTGCAAGGAGTTGTTCTAGAGGAAGAGTATGATGAAGAACGGGAAATTCGCGTTACGACTGTAAAAATCGAGACGGAAAAAGGCGCAAAAACTATGGGGAAACCGGTGGGGACGTATATTACAATAGAAGCGCCAAATATGGTAGTGCCGGATGAAGAATACCATATAGAGATTGCCAACGAGCTTGCAAAACATATTCGTTCGCTGATTACAATCGAAAAAGATGAGTATGCGGCTCTTATTGTTGGATTGGGCAATCGGGAAGTGACACCGGATGCATTAGGACCTTATGTAGTGGATAACTTAAATATAACAAGACACATTATTCGTGAATATGGGAAATACGCCATGGGGGAGGAAAAAATTCAGACGACCAGTGCGATTGTTCCAGGAGTAATGGCGCAGACTGGAATGGAATCGTTGGAAATCATACGTGGCGTTGTGGAAGAGACAAAACCAGATATTGTGTTGGTGATCGATGCATTGGCAGCACGCAACAGCAAACGATTAAATCGAACCATACAGGTGGCAGATACGGGGATTCATCCTGGAGCAGGCGTTGGGAATCATAGAAGTGGTATTACAAAAGAATCTTTGGGCGTTCCCGTAATCGCAATTGGTGTTCCGACGGTTGTGGATGCGGCAACCATAGTAAATGATACAATGGAAAACCTTATTCAGGCATTAGAAACCTCGGAGACTTTAAAAGGGGTAGGAGTTGTCCTACAAGGGTATAATGCAACGGAAAAATATGAATTGATCAAAGAATTAGTTTCCCCTCATTTGAATGGAATGTTCGTGACACCCAAAGATATTAATGAAACGTTAAGGCGAATTGGAGATACTGTTTCTATGGGTCTGAATATTTTGTTCAAACAAAGCATATAATGTGAAAGCTAAAGATAGAGGTGAGAAGTGTTGAGATCCAGAAAAAAACATTTAAAAATGCCGATAGGTGTTTTGTGGGTGTTGTTAGTACTACTCTTAGGCATTTGTGGCGGAATAGAGAAAGACGTGGTGTCAATTGCACAAAGAACATTGACACCGGGCATTCTTTATTCTGCTTTTCCATATAAGACGGAAAAACATTGGATGGAAAAGCAATGGGGTATGTTTTTCCCGTTTTGTGATTATATGGAAGAGAATGAGAAGAGTGAACAATACGCACAAGATGAAGCTACATACCAAATGATACTTGCAATGCAAGCGTATGATGAAGAAACAAAAGAAGAGGAAAAAGCTGAGACAACAGTAAAAGAAAATAAAGAGATTTCAATGGAAAAGTTAAAAAACCATGACTACTTGTTGAGCCATTTTTATACAGTGGACAGTACTACTTACGTGGATGAAACGTTATTAAATGCAAGTGAAATGTTAAAAAAGAATATGACAATAAAAGGAAAAGAAAAAGGACCAAAGGTTTTGATTTTTCATACGCATTCGCAGGAAGAGTTTAAGGATTCGAAAAAAGGAGATTCTTCCACCACGATTGTTGGTATGGGGAAATTTCTAAGTGAGAGATTAAATGACAAGGGAATCGAAGCGATACACCATGCGGGAGTTTATGATTTGATTGACGGAAAGTTGGATAGAAGCAAGGCGTATCAGTTGGCAGAAGAAAACGTAAAAAAGATATTGAAGGAAAACCCAACGATAGAAGTTGTTATCGATTTGCATAGAGACGGAGTTCCGGAAAAGAAGCATCTAGTTACAGAAATAGATGGAAAGAAGACGGCGAAAATCATGTTTTTCAATGGTCTTAGCAGAACCAAGGCAAATGGGGAAATTTCCTACCTTAAGAATCCGTACATCAAAGACAATCTTGCGTTTTCCTTTCAGATGCAACTGGCTGCAAAAAAGATGTACCCAGGGCTTACGAGAAATATTTATCTTAAAGGGTATCGGTATAGTCTTCATATGAAACCAAAATCTTTATTGATAGAGGCGGGGGCACAGAACAATTCCGTTGCGGAAATTAAAAATTCTATGGAGTGCCTTTCCAATGTTTTGTGTGAAGTTTTGCAAAAAACAGATTAAAACTACAAAATGTTGTGTTTTTGTTTGAAAGTCGAGGGAGTTTATGGTACGATAGATAAGATATAAGAGGAGGTTTTGATTCATGGCAAAACAAAATACATATGATGCAAGTAGTATTTCAGTATTAGAAGGATTAGAAGCGGTTCGAAAAAGACCGGGGATGTATATTGGTAGTGTATCCACAAAAGGTCTCAATCATTTGATTTATGAGATCGTAGATAACGCGGTGGATGAACATTTGGCAGGATACTGTGACACTATTTACGTGTTTTTGGAAAAGGATGGTTCTGCAACCGTAATCGATAATGGACGAGGTGTTCCAGTGGGGATGCACCAGAAAGGGGTATCAGCAGCCAGACTTGTATATACAACACTTCACGCAGGGGGTAAGTTTGACGATACTGCATATAAGACAAGCGGAGGATTGCATGGTGTAGGTTCTTCTGTAGTAAATGCATTGTCTACCTATATGGATGTCAAGATTAGTAGGGAAGGTGGCATTCACCACGACCGTTATGAACGAGGAATTCCTGTTGTAGAATTGGAAAAGGGTTTGTTGCCGATTATCGGAAAGACAAAAAAGACTGGAACAGAAGTAAACTTTTTACCGGATGATACGATTTTTGAGAAGACAAAATTCCGTGCAGAAGAAGTAAAAAGTCGTCTCCATGAAACAGCATATTTGAATCCTTCATTGACAATTATCTTTGAGGATAGACGTGGGAATGAAGTAGAACATATTGAATACCATGAAGAAGAAGGTATCATAGGGTTTATTAAAGATTTGAATCAAAAGAATGAAACCCTTCATGATCCTATTTATATTAAAGGAAGTGCGGATGGAATTGAAGTAGAGGCGGTATTCCAGTACATTAACGAATTCCATGAAAATGTACTTGGATTCTGTAATAATATTTACAATGCAGAAGGTGGAACACACTTGACAGGTTTTAAAACCGTATTTACAACTGTGATGAACCAATATGCAAGAGAACTTGGTATCTTGAAAGAAAAAGATGCGAATTTTACAGGGGCAGATATCCGTAATGGTATGACTGCGATTGTATCCATCAAGCATCCTGATCCGCGATTTGAGGGACAGACAAAGACAAAGTTGGACAACCCAGATGCAGCGAAAGCGACGACAAAAGTAATCGGAGATGAGATTGTACATTTCTTCGATAGAAACTTAGATACATTGAAAAAGGTACTTAGCTGTGCGGAAAAAGCAGCAAAGATACGTAAGACAGAGGAAAAAGCGAAGACCAACCTTCTTTCGAAACAAAAATATTCTTTTGACAGCAATGGGAAGTTGGCAAACTGCGAAAGTAGAGATGCTTCTAAGTGTGAGATATTCATCGTGGAAGGAGATTCCGCGGGTGGTTCAGCGAAGACAGCGAGAAATCGTATGTATCAGGCGATTTTGCCAATTCGCGGTAAGATTTTGAATGTAGAAAAAGCGAGTATCGATAAAGTTCTTGCCAATGCGGAAATTAAGACGATGATTAACGCGTTTGGTTGTGGATTTTCAGAGGGATACGGTAACGATTTTGACATTACAAAATTGCGGTATGATAAGATCGTCATTATGACCGATGCGGATGTGGATGGTGCACACATTTCCACCCTGCTTTTGACATTGTTCTATCGCTTTATGCCAGAACTTATTTACGAGGGACATGTATACCTTGCGATGCCACCGTTATATAAAGCGATGCCAAAACACGGGGAAGAAGAATATTTATACGATGATAAAGCATTAGAAAAATATAGAAAACGTCAGACAGGACCGTTTACATTGCAGCGTTACAAAGGTCTTGGAGAAATGGATGCGGAGCAGTTGTGGGAAACAACACTAAACCCGGCAACTCGCATTTTGAAACGCGTGGAAATAGAAGATGCCAGAATGGCATCCTCAGTGACGGAACTTTTAATGGGTACGGAAGTTCCGCCGAGAAGAGCATTCATTTATGAAAATGCAAATGAAGCAGAATTAGATGTATAGGAGGCACAAAAGATGAAGGGACAGATGACTTTGCCGACAGAGCAAATTATAAGAACTGAATATTCCGATGTAATGAAAAAATCTTTCATCGATTATGCCATGAGTGTTATTGTGGCAAGAGCGCTTCCGGATGTTCGAGATGGTTTAAAGCCGGTACAAAGAAGAACCTTATATGATATGCATGAGCTTGGAATTAAATATGACAAGCCATACCGTAAATGTGCGCGTATTGTGGGTGATACTATGGGTAAATATCATCCGCATGGTGACAGCTCTATTTATGAAGCCCTCGTTGTGATGGCGCAGGACTTCAAAAAAGGCATGATTATGGTAGATGGTCATGGGAATTTTGGTTCCATCGAAGGTGATGGCGCTGCGGCTATGCGTTATACAGAAGCAAGGTTGGCGAAACTCACACAGGAAGTTTTCCTTGCAGATTTGGACAAGGACGTAGTAAATTTTGTGCCAAACTTTGATGAAACAGAAAAAGAACCGGAAGTATTGCCGGTGCGTATTCCAAACCTCTTGGTAAACGGTGCGGAGGGAATTGCTGTCGGTATGACAACCAGTATTCCAACTCACAACCTTGGAGAAGTGATCGATGCAGTCATTGCATATATGAAAGATAGTGAGATTACGACGAAACAGTTGATGCAATACATCAAAGGACCAGATTTTCCAACGGGTGGTATTGTAGTAAATAAAGATGAGCTTTTAGACATCTACGAGACCGGTATGGGTAAAATCAAAATTCGTGGAAAAGTGGAAGTGGAAGACTTAAAAGGCGGGAAAAAGCGTCTTGTGATTTCAGAAATTCCATATACTATGATTGGTGCCGGAATCGGAAAATTCTTGAACGATGTTGCGGCGTTGGTTGATGCAAAGAAAACAGGCGATATCGTGGATATTTCCAACCAATCTTCCAAAGAAGGAATTCGCATTGTATTAGAACTTCGAAAAGATGCGGATGTAGAGAATTTGAAAAATATGCTCTACAAAAAGACCAGATTGGAAGATACATTTGGTGTAAATATGCTTGCAGTTGCCGACGGAAAGCCGGAAACTATGGGGCTAAAGGCAATTATCGAGCATCATGTGGATTTCCAATTTGAATTAGCGACCAGAAAATACAAGACTTTGCTTGCGAAAGAGTTGGATAAAAAGGAAATACAGGAAGGTCTTATAAAAGCCTGCGATGTCATTGACTTAATTATCGAAATTCTTCGAGGCAGTAAATCTGTGAAAGATGCAAAAGAGTGTTTGATTCATGGAACAACAGACAACATTAAGTTTAAGTCTAACATCTCAAAGAAGATGGCTTCTATGCTCCGTTTTACAGAAAGACAGGCAACGGCAATTTTAGAAATGCGTCTATACAAATTGATTGGACTTGAAATAGAAGCCCTTCAATTAGAGCATGAGACAACCTTGAAGAATATCGCAAAATACGAAGATATCTTAAATAATTATGATTCTATGGCTCAGGTAATCATGGAAGATTTGGAAGATGTAAAGAAATCCTATGAGAGAAAACGTCGCACGCTTGTTGAAAATGCAGAAGAAGCAGTCTTCGAAGAAAAGAAGATTGAAGAACAAGAAGTGGTGGTACTGATGGATCGCTTTGGATACACAAGAGCCATCGATGTTCCAACCTATGAACGAAACAAAGATGCGGCAGAAGCAGAGAGCAAACAGATTGTATCTTGTCTAAATACAAGTAAGTTATGTCTCTTTACAAATAACGGCAAGATGCATCAGGTGAAAGTGCTTGATTTGCCGTTTGGCAAATTTAGAGATAAGGGCATTCCGATTGACAATGTAAGTAATTATGACAGTGCCACGGAAAATATTGTATTTATCTGCGATGAAGAACAGTTTAGAATAGCAAAATTGATATTCGGAACCAAGATGGGTGTTGTAAAACGTGTAGACGGCAGCGAATTTATGGTTGGAAAGAGAACCATTGCTGCGACAAAGCTTAACGATGGCGACGAAGTCGTAAGTGTACGTGTGATTAACGATAAGCAGAGTGTTGTCATTCAAACCCAGAATGGATATTTCCTTCGCTTTCACGGCAGTGAAATTTCAGAGATGAAAAAGACAGCTGTGGGAGTTAGAGGTATCAAATTACAGAAAAACGACGTGGTAGAAAACGTGTATCTGTTTGAAGAAGGAAAAGAAAGCAAAGTTCTATTTGGAGAAAAAGAAGTTACCTTAAATAGACTGAAACAATCCAGTCGAGGTGGTAGCGGAAATAAATACAGAAGTTAAAAAAATGCTTGATTTTTCTTCTAAATAATGGTAGTATAATTACAGTAACATAAAGAAACGGCGAAAGAGTGAACGAAAGTTCACTCTTTTTGTTGGCCTAGATTAGAAAGGATGGTTTTAGTTGTCGAAAAAAGAAATTTACGAGCAAAGAACAGAAGAACTCTTGCAGCCAATCATTGACGCACATGGATTTGAATTGGTTGATGTAGAGTATGTTAAGGAAGCAGGCACATGGTACTTACGAGCTTATATTGACAAGCCGGGTGGTATTTCCGTAGACGACTGCGAGGTTGTAAGCAGATCTTTTTCAGATGTTTTAGATGAGAAAGATTACATTGAAGACAGTTATATTTTTGAGGTGAGTTCCCCAGGACTTGGAAGACCGCTGAAAAAAGAAAAAGATTTTGCGAGAAGCATTGGCGAAGAAGTTGAAATTCGCACCTATCGCGCCATCGACAGACAAAAAGAATTTATCGGATTTTTAAAAGAGTACGATAAAGATACAGTAACTATTGAATATGACGACGAAACGACACAAGTTTTTGAAAGAAGCGACATTGCGTTGATTCGTCTGGCATTAGATTTTTAAAAACAGGAGGAAAAAACTATGAACACAGAATTATTAGAAGCGTTGACTATTCTGGAACAGGAAAAGGACATTAGCAAAGAAACATTATTAGATGCAATTGAAAATTCTTTAATGAATGCATGTAAGAATCATTTTGGAAAGGCTGACAATATTAAAATTGTCATGGACCGTCAGACTTGCGACTACTCTGTATATGCAGAAAAGACAGTAGTAGAAGAAGTGGTAGATCCAGTTATGGAAATCAGCCTTGCAGAAGCAAAGATGAAAGATGATAAATTTGAACTTGGCGATATCGTACAGATTCCAGTGCAATCAAAAGAATTTGGACGTATTGCTACACAGAATGCAAAGAATTTAATTTTGCAGAAGATTCGTGAAGAAGAACGTAAAGTAGTATATGATCAGTATTTTGAAAAAGAAAAAGACATCGTTACCGGTATTGTACAACGTTACATTGGTAAAAATGTGAGCATCAATCTTGGAAAAGCAGATGCAATCTTAACAGAAAATGAACAAGTAAAAGGTGAAGTATTCAAGCCTACAGAACGTATTAAATTGTATGTGGTAGAAGTGAAGAATACAACAAAGGGACCAAAGATCTTGGTATCACGTACTCACCCTGAATTAGTAAAACGTCTCTTTGAATCAGAAGTTACAGAAGTAAAAGACGGCATTGTAGAAATCAAGAGCATTTCCAGAGAAGCTGGTTCTCGTACAAAGATTGCAGTATGGTCAAATGATCCAGATGTAGATCCAGTAGGAGCTTGTGTAGGTATGAATGGTGCAAGAGTAAATGCAATTGTAAATGAGCTTCGCGGGGAAAAGATTGATATCATCAACTGGAGCGACAACCCGGCTCTTTTAATTGAAAATGCACTCAGCCCTGCAAAAGTAATCGCAGTAGCTGCAGATCCAGACGACAAGACAGCAAGCGTCATCGTTCCGGATTATCAGCTTTCTCTTGCAATTGGTAAAGAAGGACAGAATGCTAGACTTGCAGCACGTCTTACAGGATACAAGATTGATATTAAGAGCGAGACTCAGGCAATCGAATCAGGTGAACTTCCAGCTGACTACATGAACTACGTAGAAGAAGGAGTTTACGAAGAAGAATATTATGAAGATGGCGTATACGAAGAAGAAGTATACGAAGACGGAATGTATTAGGAAGTGATTTTTTGGGAAATAGTAAGAAAATTCCTATGCGAAAATGCGTAGGATGTAATGAAATGAAAAGTAAGAAAGAAATGATACGTGTGCTGAAAACATCAGAGGATGAATTTGTCTTAGATGCAACCGGCAAAAAGAATGGACGCGGAGCATATCTTTGTTTTTCAAAAGATTGCCTTCAGATGGCAATTAAGAACAAGGGATTGGAACGTTCTTTTAAGCAGGCGATTCCAAAAGAGGTATACGAGAACTTAGAAAAGGAGATGGATTCTCTTGAAACTAAATAAAGCGTTATCATTGATTAGTCTGGCGACAAAGGCAGGAAAAACTGCAAGTGGCGAGTTCTGTACAGAAAAAGAAGTAAAATCCGGGATGGCAGAACTGGTAATCGTTGCCACAGACGCATCTGACAATACAAAGAAGAAATTTCAAAACATGTGTGATTTCTATGAAGTGCCAATCTATTTTTATGGAGATAAAGATACCTTGGGGCATGCAATGGGAAAACAATTCCGTGCAACGCTTGTAGTGACTGATGCGGGATTTGCAAAAGGAATCATCGGACACTTGAAAGCAGAAAACGAAACGATTGCATAAAGGAGGTAGAAAAGTATGCGAGTACATGAATTAGCAAAAGAATTAGATAAAACAAATAAAGAAGTGCTTGATATGTTAAAAGAAAAGGGAATTGAGGTAAAAAGCCATATGAGTTCCTTAACTGACGAACAGATTCAGGCAGTGAAAGCACCAAAGGCAGCACCGAAGGCAGAGCCAAAAGCTGAGGTGAAGGCTGAAGTGAAACCAGAACCACAGGCAGAGGCAAAACCAGATATGCCAAAGAAAAAGAATTTCGTGTTCCGTCCGCAGAATGCGCAAAGTAGTTCAAGACCGGGACAGGGAAGAAGACCGATGCCAGGGCAAGGACAGCCACAACGCCCGAATCAGGGAAGAGGTGCAATGCCACTTCCGGGACAACGTCCACAGGGCGGTGCTAGACCGGCAGGTGCACCAGTACAAAGTCCGTCAGGCAAGCCAATGCAACCGGCAAGACCAGCAGCAAAACCAGAGGTTGCAAAAGAGCAGGCAACACCTGTAAAGGCAGAACCTGTAAAGGTACCAACACCGGTGGCAGAAAAACCGGTAGTAAAACCAGTAGCGAAACCGGAAGTGAAGCCGGAAGTGAAAGCAGAGACAAAACCAGTAACGGCACCGGAAGTTGCAAAAGAACCGGTAAAGAAACCGGAACCAGTAGTAGCACCAACACCGGAAAAGAGACCTGTTGCTGAAAAGAGACCGGCACCGGAAAGACGTGATGAAAGACGTGATGACAGACGCGAAGGCAGACGTGACGACAGACGTGACGACAGACGTGATGACAGACGTGATGATAGACGTGAAGGCAGACGCGACGACAGACGTGATGATAGACGTGAAGGCAGACGTGATGACAGAAGAAATAATGGTCCGTCTATTCCAGCACCAATGGAACCAGCACAAAAGCCACAACGTCAAAAACAGAAGGATAATTATAAGAAAAAAGACAGAGACTATCAGCATGATGATGAGGATAGAGCAGGAAAACCGAAAAAAGGTGCTAAGAATATTCCGCTTACTCAGAAACCAGAGAAAAAGCCAGTAGAAAAAGTAGAAGAAAAGATTAAGATGATTACGATTCCAGAAACCTTGACTATCGGGGAACTGGCTGACAAGATGAAGATTCCGTCATCTACAATCATCAAAAAACTTTTTATGCAGGGCAAAATCGTAACGGTGAATCATGATGTGGATTTTGAAACAGCAGAAGAAATCGCAATGGAATTTGAAATCCTTTGTGAAAAAGAAGAAGTAGTAGATGTTATCGAAGAATTGCTTAAGGAAGAAGACGAAGACGAAAGCAAGATGAAGAAACGTCCGCCGGTTGTCTGTGTTATGGGACACGTTGACCATGGTAAAACTTCTCTTCTTGATGCAATCCGTAATACAAGTGTTACCACAGGCGAAGCAGGTGGAATCACACAGCATATTGGTGCATATGTGGCTACCGTAAATGGGGAAAAGATTACATTCCTTGACACACCGGGACATGAGGCGTTTACAGCAATGCGTATGCGTGGTGCAAACTCAACAGATATTGCAATCCTTGTAGTTGCAGCAGATGACGGTGTAATGCCACAGACTGTAGAAGCAATCAGCCATGCAAAGGCAGCAGGAATCGAAATTGTAGTTGCAGTAAATAAGATTGATAAACCAGCAGCAAACATTGACCGTGTAAAACAAGAACTTACAGAATACGAATTGATTCCGGAAGATTGGGGTGGAAGCACGATCTTCGTACCGGTTTCTGCTAAGACTGGAGAAGGTATTGAAGATTTGATGGAAATGCTTCTTTTAACTGCAGAAGTATTGGAATTAAAAGCAAATGCAAATCGTCGTGCAAGAGGTCTTGTTATTGAGGCAGAACTTGATAAAGGAAAAGGACCGGTTGCTACCGTACTTGTTCAGAAGGGAACTCTTCGTGTAGGTGATGCCATTGCGGCAGGTGCAGCACACGGAAAGGTTCGTGCTATGATCGATGATAAGGGAAGACGTGTCAAAGAAGCAGGACCGTCTACACCGGTTGAAATCTTAGGACTTAATGATGTGCCGAATGCAGGTGAAGTATTTGTTGGTTGCGGTAATGATAAAGAAGCAAGAAGCTTTGCAGAAACATTTATTGCACAGAACAAAGTGAAATTGTTGGATGAAACAAAATCTAGAATGTCATTGGATGATTTGTTTAACCAGATTCAGGCTGGTAATGTAAAAGAACTTGGCATTATCGTTAAAGCTGACGTACAAGGTTCTGTAGAAGCCGTAAAACAGAGTTTGGTGAAACTTTCTAACGAAGAAGTTGCAGTTAAGGTTATTCACGGTGGTGTTGGTGCTATCAATGAATCCGATGTTACCCTTGCATCCACATCAAATGCGATTATCATTGGATTTAATGTAAGACCGGATGCAACAGCAAAAGAGATTGCAGACCGTGAAGGCGTAGATGTAAGATTATATCGCGTAATCTACAACGCTATCGAAGATGTTCAGGCAGCGATGAAAGGTATGCTTGACCCTGTATTTGAAGAAAAAGTACTTGGTCATGCTGAAGTTCGTCAGACATTTAAGGCATCTGGCGTAGGTACTATCGCAGGTTCTTATGTATTAGATGGTATTTTCGAAAGAGGTTGCTCAGCACGTATTATTCGTGATGGTATCGTAATCTTTGACGGTGCATTGGCTTCTCTGAAACGATTTAAAGATGACGTAAAAGAAGTAAAAGCAGGTTATGAATGTGGTTTCGTATTTGAACGATTCAACGACATCAAGGAAGGCGACCAAGTAGAGTCTTATAAGATGGTAGAAATCCCAAGATAACCTGTATGGAGGTTATATTTTGAGAAAGAATAGTATTAAGAATACAAGAGTAAATGTAGAGGTGCAAAGAGAATTGAGTAATATCATACGTGGGGGGATTAAAGACCCTCGCGTAGCTCCTATGACATCCGTTATAGCAGTAGAAGTTGCACCAGATTTAAAGACATGCAAAGCATATATCAGTGTATTTGGTGACGATAAGGCGGCAGCAGATACCATTAAGGGATTGCAGAGTGCAGAAGGTTATATCCGACGTGAATTGGCAAGAAAGTTAAATATGCGAAACACACCGGAAATTCGATTTGTGATTGACCAATCCATCGCATATGGTGTTGCAATGTCAAAGAAGATTGATGATGTCACAAAAGACATCAAAGACGGAGATGAGGAAGATGTTTAAGGACATTTTAAAGGATGTAAAAACCATTGCCATCGGCGGGCATATTAGGCCGGATGGAGATTGTGTAGGATCCTGTATAGGACTCTATCAATATTTAAAATTGTGTTATCCGTGTATCCAAACAGACGTGTATCTGGAAGAAATTCCAGATGCATTCTGTTTTATTGAGGCAACAAAGGAGATAAAGCACGAAGTAGCAGAAGAAAAAATCTATGATTTGTTTATTTCTTTGGATTGCGCAGATGCAGACAGACTTGGATTTTCAAAAGTGTTATTTGAGCATGCGAAAAAAACATTTTGTGTGGATCATCACATTAGTAACAAAGGGTTTGCAGATGACAATTATATTGTGGCAGAAGCAAGCTCTACATCAGAACTGGTGTGTCAACTGATGGAATATGAAAAAATTACAAAAGAAGTGGCAGAATGTTTATTCTTAGGAATCGTGCACGATACAGGTGTTTTTCAATATTCGAATACGGCGCCGGAAACGATGGAAGTGGCAGCTTCGCTTATGAGAAAAGGAATTATGGCTTCTGAAATCATTGAAAAGACTTATTATGAAAAATCTTACGCACAGAACCAAATATTAGGAAGAGCTTTACTAGAAAGCATGATGATTATGGATGGCAAGTGTATTGTTACATCGCTTTCTAAAAAACAGATGGACTTTCACGGAGTTACGACCAAGGATTTGGACGGGATTGTCAGTCATTTGCGTATGACAAAGGGAGTGGAAGTTGCACTTTTCCTTTATGAACTTGGTGCGCAAGAATATAAGGTAAGTATGCGATCTAACGGAAAAGTTGATGTGAGTGTGATTGCCCAGTATTTTGGCGGCGGTGGACATAAGAAAGCTGCGGGACTTACAATGAATGGAAACGTTCACGATGTAATCAACAATTTAACCAAGCAAATAGAATTACAGCTTTAGAGGAATGGATATGGTACACGGAGTAATCAACGTATATAAAGAAAAAGGATTTACTTCTCACGATGTAGTTGCAAAGCTCAGAGGTATTGTAGGGCAAAAGAAGATAGGGCATACAGGCACTTTAGATCCAGATGCTACGGGTGTTTTGCCGGTTTGCTTAGGAAAAGCTACAAAACTTTGTGATATGCTCACCGATAAAAACAAAACATATGAGACGGTGTTGTTGCTTGGGAAAAAGACGGACACACAAGACATTTCAGGAACTGTTTTGGGAGAAAAAGAACTGGATGGCATCACTGAAAAGCAAGTGAAAGATTGTATAGAAAGTTTTGTGGGAGATTTGTTACAGATTCCCCCTATGTACTCGGCTTTGAAGGTAAATGGAAAAAAACTCTATGAGCTTGCACGAGAAGGCATAGAGGTTGAGCGAAAAGCAAGACCTATCACAATTTTTTCTATAAATATTAAAGAAATTGACCTGCCTCGAGTTCGTATGGAAGTGTCTTGCTCAAAAGGAACCTATATCCGCACGTTATGTCATGATATTGGCGAAAAATTAGGTGTTGGCGGATGTATGGAAGAATTAATCCGAACAAAGGTCAGCCGTTTTGAGATAAAAGATAGTGTGACGTTGGAACAAATACGAACATACAAAGAAGGAAATCGTTTAGAAGAGATTCTTGTTCCTATTGATGAAATGTTTTCAGAGTATGCAAAAGTAATATTAGATTCCGAGGGTTCTTCCTGTGCATATAACGGCAATTTCTTCTCGCCAAAGCATATAAAAGAGGAGCGAAAATGGGAAGATAAGACTTGTGTAAGAGTTTACGATAAAAAAGGAACATTTATTGCAATATATTCTTATGATGCACAAGGGAAGATGTTCCGTGTTCAAAAAATGTTTTATAGTAAAGAACAGATGTAAGAGGAAACAAAATGCAATATATCAAAGGATTAGAGCATTACAACAACAAAAAACGAGCAGCCATTACCATCGGCAAGTTTGATGGGCTTCATGTGGGGCATACGCTGTTAATAGAAAAGATAATAGAACATCAAAAGAAGGACAATGTTGATAGCGTTGTCCTCGCTTTTGATGTTTCTTGTTTTTCGTTAAAAAAGAATATCATAACAAGTAAAGCAAGAAGAAAACTACTGGAAGATAAGGTGGATTATCTTGTTGAGAGTCCTTTGGAAGATTATATTTTGCATATGGAACCAGAAACATTTATCAAAGAAATTTTAGTGGATAAATTTCATATAAAATATATTGCAGTAGGAAAAGATTTTCGTTTTGGATATCAGAAAAAAGGTGACTATCAGCTACTTAAAAGCTATGAAGATACTTATGAATATGAAGTTGAAGTTGTGGAAGATGTATGTTACGATGACAAAAAGGTTAGTAGCACATATATACGCCAGTTGTTAGAAAATAAAGAGTATGAATTGGCGGAAACGCTTTTGGGACACGCATTCATGAAGGAGGAGCAAGATGAAAAGATTTATTAGTTTTTTATTAGCAGTTGTTGTTTTTGCTACTGGATTTTCCTATGTAGGAGAGGTGAAGGCTGCTGATGAAAAGAATTATGTATTTGGAACTGCTGTTAGAGAAGAAGTAGATACAACGGATATTAAATATAATTTCACCCTTCAGAAACGAACGAAAATACATATTGATATTAAAGTGGATTCTGTGAGTGGTAAAGATCCGTATGGACTTTACAGTTATAAGTTAGATGCATATTTTAGAAGACAAAGTTCGCTTGATGATTCGCCTTGCGATCCTACGTGGGATAATGATTTTCGCTATGCAATTGAAGAGGGAGGGAGTCAATCATTAGATCTCCTTTTTCAACCGGGAGATTATTATTTTAATATTAATCGTTCTAGCAATATGAAATATGCAGTGGCTTATGAATTTACTATGACAATAGTGGAAGAAATAGAGGCGCCAACTTACAGTGGAACAATAAAACCTAGTGCCGGTTGTCATGAAGTACAGTATAAGCTTGGCAGTGTGTTTGAAGCGCATATGTATCAGTATACTAAGGGAGAGGTTCGTTATTTCTTTTCCTTGCCGCATAGAACACAATTACAGTTGTACGTATGGATTGATAAACATGAAGGATATGCAAAAAATACGACATCTAAATTTGAAGATTATTTTACTATAAGAGAAAATGATACGGTTTATGGACAGAATAAAAAATGGACAAAACTGGATGGAACAACAATAGATAAGCTTGTTGCAAAAGCGGGCGAAACGGACGGAGTGATAGGAACCATCACCTTGCCGGCTGGTGACTATGTGTTAGTGCAGGATGTTTTTGTATATGAAAATGATTTTCGTATTTGCCTATCAAACGGACCGATTCAGTCCACAAAGGTTACAACTAATAAAAGCTGTTCTGTAGAACCTGGTGAAAAGTTCTATATGACTACAAAAGCATATCCGGAGAACGGAACTGCCAAGATTACGTATAAATCCAGTAATACGAAGATTGCAAATGTAAGTTCTTCAGGTGTTATCACTGGTGTGAAGGAAGGGACTGCTTATGTTACGGCATATCTTCAAAACGGGGCAACGGCCAAATGTAAGGTAACAGTAAAAGAATTGACGGCAATAGCTACCGTTAAATCACAAGTGGGAAATACCTGTTATTCAAATAAAATATATGTGGATTTTGAACATACCCCGAAAAAGGATAACAAATATAATCCGTGGTGCATAAGAAAAGATAAGAGAACTTATAAGATTTATAGAGCAACTTCAAAAAATGGAAAGTATAAACTTATAAAGACTATGAGTAGCAAACAGTCTTGGATACATTCTTATACGGACAAGAAAGTAAAAGCAAATAAGGCTTATTACTATAAAGTTCAGATGAAAGTTGAAGGTGATAAGAATTATGGTCCGATGTCAAAGGCGGTTTGTTATTGGACAGCACCAAGTAAGTCTGTAAAGAAAACATCCAACGGAACTACAGTAAAATGGAAAAAGGTTTCAGGTGCAAAAGGATATCTTGTGAAAGAAGAATGGACCACATTTTTAGGATATAATATCTTTTTCCAGAAAGTCCATGGCACTTCAACGACAACAAAGATGACTACATCTCGTTCATATAAGCGGAAAAAGTATACAAAATATGCATCGGGAAAGAAGTACAAATCAACAATTACGATTGTTCCGTACACAAAACACGGGAAGTACTATTATGCACACGGACATGTAGTGTCTAAGAAAAAGAGTACATATACGAAAAGTACTTATAAAAAACGTGTTTGGAGTTAAGAAATTAAATAAAAAAGTTTTGACATATTCGCAAACTTATGTTATAGTATGCGAGTATGAGTTTAGCCGACGTTCGGTAGATGGAAACTCCAACCACTACTTAATGCCAGGCGATTATAAAAGAGAAAGAATAGGAGGGTCATAACATGATCGCAAAAGAAAAGAAACAGGCAATCATGGCTGAATACGCTAGATGCGAAGGCGACACAGGTTCACCGGAAGTACAGGTAGCAGTATTAACAGCTAGAATCCAGGAGCTCACAGAGCACCTCAAAGCAAATCCAAAGGATCATCACTCAAGAAGAGGTCTTTTGAAAATGGTAGGTCAGAGAAGAGGTCTTCTTGCATACCTTAAGAAGAAAGATATTGAAAGATATCGTTCATTGATCGAAAGATTAGGATTAAGAAAATAAGAAAAATCTTATACAGACACACAACCCAACACGCAATGGAGCGGACCTATTTGTCTGCTCCATTTTTGTACGAAAGGGCAGAAAATGATGAAAAAAGTACCATTTGTTACAAAAGAAAAGTTAGATGAAATTATAAAGACATATCCGACTCCTTTTCACTTGTATGATGAAAAGGGCATGAGAGAGAATGCAAAGGCGTTAAAAGAAGCGTTTTCGTGGAATAAAGGATTTAAAGAATATTTTGCAGTAAAGGCAACGCCAAATCCATTTTTGATTAACATTTTACGTGAATATGGCTGCGGTTGCGATTGTTCTTCTTATACAGAACTTATGCTTTCGGAGGCAATTGGGGCAGTAGGAAGTGACATTATGTTTTCTTCCAATGCAACACCTGCAGAAGAGTTTGTCTATGCAGAAAAACTTGGAGCTATCATCAATCTAGATGATTTTACCCATATTGATTTCTTGGAAAAGACGATTGGGTATATTCCAGAAACCATCAGCTGCCGTTACAATCCAGGTGGACTCTTTAAAATCAGCAATGATATTATGGATAATCCAGGTGATGCCAAGTATGGTATGACCACAGAACAGCTTTTTGAGGCTTTTAAAATATTAAAGAGCAAGGGTGCAAAGAACTTCGGTATCCATGCATTTCTTGCCAGCAACACCGTGACAAATGAATATTATCCGATGCTTGCAAAGATTTTGTTTGAAGTTGCAGTGAAACTTCAGAAAGAAACTGGAGCCCATATTTCCTTTATTAATCTTTCTGGTGGAATTGGTATTCCGTACCGTCCAGACCAGGAGCCAAATGATATTATGGCAATCGGCGAGGGAGTTAGAAAGGTATATGAAGAAGTACTTGTTCCAGCAGGAATGGGTGATGTGGCAATCTATACAGAGCTAGGACGTTTTATGATGGGTCCTTATGGTTGTCTTGTAACAACGGCTGTTCATGAAAAGCATACGCACAAAGAATATATTGGTTGTGATGCCTGTGCAGTAAACTTGATGCCTCCGGCTATGTATGGAGCATATCATCATATTACGGTTATGGGCAAAGAAGATGCGCCTTGTGACCAGATGTATGATATCACAGGTTCCCTTTGTGAAAATAACGATAAATTTGCAATCGATAGACAGCTTCCGAAGATAGATATGGGAGATGTGCTTGTAATCCATGACACCGGTGCTCATGGTTTTGCTATGGGTTATAACTACAATGGAAAATTGAAATCTGCGGAACTTCTTTTGAAAGAAGATGGCAGTGTAGAGCTCATTCGTAGAGCAGAAACACCGGCCGATTATTATGCAACTTTCGATTGTTTTGAAATCGGAAAAAAACTACAAAAATAGCTTGACATTGCATATTAAATAGGTTATTATAATCAAGTCGCTTGACAAAGTGTCAAGCACAAGCGGATGTGGCGGAATGGCAGACGCACAAGACTCAAAATCTTGCGGGGGTGACCTCGTGTGGGTTCAAGTCCCACCATCCGCATAAAAGCCTTGAAAATTCAAGGCTTTTTTCTTTTGTCAAAAAAGTACCACACAAGATTTTTATAAATCACCACGCAAGATTTTAAAACAGACCTTTTTGAAAGAAAAGGAGAGAAAATCTATGGCAAGAGGAAAATGAATCACAAAAAAAGTAAAATAATGTTAAAAAAGCAGCAGAGAGTATTCTGCTGCTTTTTTGTAGTATTGCATTTTCCTATATTGAGTATTAAAATATAAGTGTAACAATGTAATCAACATAGACTTGTTGAAAGGTGTGATTTGTTATGAGAAAAGGACAGAAAAGTTATAGGAAGTGGCTTGCAATTTTGATTGCGTTGTTTGTGTTTGTCACAGCAATTCCAATGCCTACAGAAGCTGCAGAAACAACGATTGGTACATATGGAGAATTAACATATGAAATTGTGGATGGCGAAGTGGCGATAACAGACTGTTCATTAGATGCCGTAAGCGTTGATATACCAACTGAAATAGATGGATATCCTGTTGTGCAAATTGGGAAAGATGCATTTCAATATTGTAAAAACTTAACCAGTATTACAATACCTGAAGGTGTAACCAGCATTGGAAGTATGGCTTTTTGGCAATGTACTGCATTGTCTACTATTACAATGCCTAAAAGTGTTAAACAAGTTTTTCAATGGGCTTTTAATGGGTGCCATAACATTCAAGATGTGTATGTGCCAGATTTAGCCGCCTGGTGTAATATTGAATTTAATGATGACAATTCAAACCCTCTGTCAAATTCTGCTAATCTTTGGATTGATGGAAAAAAAATAGAGGGAAAGCTCGAAATACCAGAAGGTAGAGAAAGTATTCTTGATTATACGTTTAACGGATTGAAGAATATTACGGAAATTATTTTGCCAGAGGGAATTACTCGAATTGGAAACTTTGCATTTGCAAATTGTGAAAATTTAACAAGTATTACAATACCGAAAAGTGTTACGTACATTGATGCGTCTGCATTTGGTGCGTGTGATAATCTTCAAGATGTATATGCGTCAGATATAATTACCTGGTGTAATATAAAATTCGAAAGTAGTGCAGCAAATCCGTTATTGTATAGCGATAATTTTTGGGTAGAAGGGAAAAAGGTAGAAGGAAAACTTGAAATACCAGAGGGGATAGAAGAAATCTATGCCTTTGCATTTTATGGTTGTAAGAGTATTACAGAAGTTATCTTACCGAAAGGAATTACTCAAATTGGTGAGTACGCATTTTGGAGTTGCAGTAATTTAAAGAACATTCAAATGCAGGAAGGAATAACAACAATAGGTGAATCTGCATTTGAAAGATGTGAAAGTCTAGAAAGCATTGAAATACCAGAAGGCGTTACATCTATCGCTACTTGTGCATTTCAATATTGTGCCTCACTCAAAAGTGTTACATTTCCAAAGAGTATAAACCGAATCTACAGATATGCATTCTATATGTGCGAGAATCTTGAAGATGTATATGCGGCAGATTTGACTTCATGGTGCGCCATTGATTTTGATGATGATAAAGCAAATCCGTTATTGTATAGCGATAATTTTTGGGCAGATGGAAAAAAGGTAGAAGGGAAACTTCAGATACCGGAAGGGATACGAACAATTCAAGATTTTTCGTTTTATAATTTGAATAGTATCACAGAGATTATTCTGCCAAGTAGTGTGGGCGAAATTAGACAGTGTGCGTTTGCAAGTTGCACTAATCTAAAGAAAGTTCAAATGCAGGAAGGGTTAAAATCCATAAGAGAAAGAGCATTTTATGAATGTTGGAAACTAGCAGAAATCCATGTGCCGAAAGGGGTTAGATCCATTGACTCGTCTGCTTTTGGTAGCTGCCCGGAATTGACAAAATGTTTAATTGGAGAAGTCCCAAATGATGAATATTTTGGATTGTCTGATTACGCATTTTCTTCCTCACCTAATGTAGTTTTATACTCACATATGTCTCGTGTTAAAGACTATGCAAGAGAGAATAATATTCCATATTTTGATGAACATGTATATAAAAGCGTAGCAGACATTCAGTGTCTATTATGTGATTATAAGAGAGAAATTAGTGAAAATTTCAAGAAATACGAGAATCTATTTTACAGTGTGAAAGATGAAGAAGTTGCAATTATAGATTGCCTTGAAGAAGCAGAACATGTAGTGATACCAGATGAAATTGAAGGATATCCGGTGACAAGCATTGAAAAGGATGCTTTTTTGGGTTGTTATAAATTGAAAAGTATTGTTCTGTCAAATAAATTGAAACAGATTGGATCTTGTGCATTTTTTGGATGTGACAGTTTGGAAAACATCACAATACCAAGAAGTGTAAAAGCGGTAGGAGAACGCGCGTTTTCTTACATTTCAGAGGAAGCCAATGTTTATTACAAAGGTGATTTGAAAGATTGGTGTGGTATAGAGTTTGGTGCTAGTTCTGCAAATCCGCTATATCGCGCTGAGAATGTATATATTGACGGTGAAAAGATAGAGGATGAACTTGTAATACCGAAAGGGGTCGCAAGTATTGGAGCTTATGCCTTTGGAAACTGCAGAGGTTTAAAAAGTGTTGAATTTTCTGAAACCGTAACAAGTATAGGAAAAATGGCCTTTGAAAAGTGTACCCAAGTTACAGATGTGTTCTATGAGGGAGATTTGAAATCTTGGTGTGCAATCGAATTTCAGGATACTTATGCAAATCCAGTTTTAACAAAAACTAATTTGTATATTTCAGGAGAGAAGTTAGAGGGAGATCTTGTTATTCCAGATGGAACAACAGCAATTAAAGCATATACATTTCAAAATAGATTGAATTTGACAAGTGTATCAATACCAGCAAGTGTTGAGCGGATTGGAGAAAGTGCATTTGTTAAAAGTAGTTATATTGAAGATTTGTACTATTTAGGTACGTTAAAAGAGTGGTGTGCAATTGATTTTGGAGATGCAACAGCAAACCCAATGTACTATGCAGACAATGTCTATATGTCGGGCGAAATATTGAATGGCACACTTGCGATTCCAGAAGGTGTAACGCATATTGGAAGATTTGCTTTTTACGGTTTTAATTCATGCGCAAATGTCATTATTCCAAAAAGTGTTGTTTCGATAGGGGAAGATGCATTTGAAAGATGTTCAGAAATTATTAAGGTTTATTATGAAGGTGATTTTAAGTCGTGGTGCCTTATTGCGTTTGAAAATAGGGAATCTAATCCAATGTGTAAATCGGAAATAGACTACATAGACGGACAGCAAATTCAAGATGAATTTATTGTGCCAAAAGATGTAGAGAGAATTGAACAGTATACTCTTTCTAGCACGACAATAAATATTATCGAAATTCCGATAGGTGTAAAATTTATCGATGAAAAAGCATTTGATGGATATTATGGATTAAAAAAAGTAAAAACACCATGTGAATTTTTAGATTTGTTTACGCGCCAAACATATCTAGAAGAAGTTATTTTATGTGAAGGGGCTACATACATTGCAGATGAAGCTTTTTACAATTGCAAAAAGTTAAAAAATATAACGATTCCAAAGACTGTAAGAAGCATTGGAGACTCTGCATTTACTGGATGTAAAGTGTTGGAAAATGTATATTACGAAGGAGATATGGCTTCTTGGTGTGAGATGAAGTTTACAAACTACACTTCCAACCCGTTAAGCTATGCGAAAAATGTGTATGTTGCAGGTCAAAAACTAGAAGGGGAAATTGTAATTCCGGATCAGGTAACTATTATTGACGATTACGCATTTTATGGTGGTAAAGCAATTACCAAATTCATTATATCTGATAGTGTAAAACAGATTGGTAATTATGCGTTTTCTAGCATTAAATCGTTGACGGATATTACGATCCCTAAAAATGTAATGAGCATTGGAAAAGGTGCTTTTTCAAGTTGTACAGGATTGGTGAATATTATTATTTCTGATGGTGTGACAAGCATTGGAGAAAGAGCATTCTCAAGTTGTTATGCTTTGACAGAAATCGTGATTCCTGATAGCGTAACAGAAATAGGCGAAAAGACATTTTATAATTGTGATGAATTAGTTCGTGCTGTTCTTTCAAAAAACACAACATATGTTGTGACAAGAATGTTTGAAGATTGTGATAAATTAATAGATGTAACTATTCCGGAAGGAATAACCACTATAGGTGAACAAGCATTTGCTGGTTGTTATGATTTGGAAAGCGTAACAATTCCTTCTAGTGTAACGGAAATTGGAAATGGGGCATTTTCGTATAGTGATAATCTTAGAAACATTATACTTCCAGCAGGTGTGACACGCATCGGAAAAGAAGCATTTCGTGATTGTGAGAAGTTGACAAGTGTTACTGTGTTTGAAGGCGTAACAGAAATCGGTGATGAAGCATTTTATGATTGCTATAGGATAGCGAGCATTTTCGTTCCAGAAAGTGTGACGAACATAGGGAAAAATGCTTTTCATAAAGGAACAAAGTTACATACACAATCGGAATATGTGATTGAATACGCAACCAATAATGGCTATAAATATTTTAAGGAACACACATACAAACATCACAAATGTCAGCTTTGTGGATACGAAAGAAAAAAGGCCTCCGTACAATTTGAAAACACGTTGATGAAGACAGAATATTGTATAAATCAAAGGCTTAATTTAGCGGGATATACCATTACAATTATATATGACGATGGTACTACAGAGAAGGTTACAACTGGTTATAATGTAACTGGATTTGATTCAAGTAAGGTCGGAGAATGTATAATAAATGTAGAATATTTTGGAGAAACTGCTTCGTATAAGATTAATATAAATCCACATGAATTTAGTGACCAGTATGATAAATGTGTAAACTGTGTGCAACAAAGAACGTGTGAAAAACTTAGTGTCAAGGATATGCCGAATAAGACGACTTATTGTAGAGGAGAAGATTTGGATACAACAGGTCTAGTTCTTACGGCAGAATATGACAACGGGACAATTACAACTATATCTTCTGGTTATAAGATTAAAAACTTTAATTCACCTTTGCCGGGTAAGTTTTCGGTAATGGTTGAATACAAAGGTGTTCACACTACATTTGATGTAACTATTAATACACATGTATATGATAGTGATTCCGTAGATGTGTGTAAGCAGTGCAAAAGGACTAGAAGGTGCAGTAAAGTTAGCGTATTGAACAATCCTAATAAAACGACATATTATTTGGGACAACAATTAGAAACAGATGGTTTGGCTCTTTTGAGTACCTATACTGACGGAACTGTGAAGGTAATTACAACTGGTTATTCAATAAGAGAGTGTAGTTTTGAACGAGTTGGAACAAAGAAAGTTGAAGTTTTATACAATGGTAAATCAACTTATTTTGATGTGATCATAAAAGAACCGACTATGCCAGCAAAAGTAACAACAGAATTATATGGTTATGATGATGTGAAGATCAGTTGGAGCAAATCAATAGGTGCGAACTATTATTATGTGTATTATAAAAGATCCACAAGGGATAAGTTTGAATATCTTGGTATGACAACTAAAACTTACTATCAAAAGGCAAATCTTGCTGATGGTGTTAAATACGAATTCCAGATTGTTCCTACATACATAAATAATATGAGGGAAGCTATAAAAGGTGTGGGGAAAACATCAAGTATATACACATTAAAGAAGGTAAGCAAACCAACTGTTAAGAGATCATCATCTAAGGTCAAGATTAGTTGGAAGAATATTAATGGGGAAAGCGGCTATCAAATTTCTAAGGCTACAAGTAAGTCAAAGACGAAAATCGTATCAACCTATGAGACTACGAGTGGCAAGACGAAGAAGATTTCTGCAAAGAAAGGAAAGAAATATTACTATAAAGTAAGAGCCTACAAGACAGTGAATGGAAAGAAGATATACGGACCTTGGTCAAGTGTAGTAGCTTATAAAGTGAAATAATAGAAAAACATCTGCAAGCTATAGCGGTTTGCAGATGTTTTTGTTTATTAAACCGACGTTTCTACGCCATTTTCTGTAAAAAACTCACACAAGTTTCTAAAGTATCCATCATTGTCGATTAGGTATGCAAGGCCGTGACCTGCTCCTGGAACGGTTACAAGGCGTTTCGGAGAAGAACAGGCTTCGTAGTTTTGTCTACTCATATCACAAGGGACGAAATCATCGCTTTCTCCATGGAAGAAGAGAATCGGTATATGGCAATTTTTTATTGCCTCAATAGGCGAATCTTCTTCCAGATCAAAATGCCCATAAATGCGTGCACTTAACTTAACTAAAGGATAAAGTAGTCTGCTTGGTAGACGGAGCTGTTTCATGCATTTAATAATGATATCTTTGGCAGATGTATAACCACAATCTGCTAAAATACCTACCACATTTTTCGGTAGGGCGTGGCCGGCAGCCATAATAACAGTAGATGCACCCATGGATATGCCGGTTAAAATAATTTGCACATCTTCACCAAAGTGTTTTAATACAAAGTCAATCCAAGAGAGGCAGTCTTTGCTTTCGTTTACTCCAAAGCTTATAACATTTCCCTCACTTTCACCGCTAGTTCGCTGATCTACAAGTAATACATTGCGTTTGATAGAAAAGCAACGCTGTACTGCACCACAGAGGTCGCGCTCAGCACTACCACGGTATCCGTGAAACATAATCTCGATAGGAGCATTTGGCTCGTATTCATAATATTTTGCATGTAATTTTAGACCGTCAAAAGAAGTGATATAATAATCCGTATGTTTTAAGTCACGGGTTTCCTTTATCCAATTTATCATCACATCTCGATAAGGTTCGTAGATTTTCCCAATAGGAAGTTCGTACTCTTCTTTGTGTCTTTTTTTCTTTCTGGGAACGTAAAATACAATTCTGTACAAATAGTATAACAACATAATTTTCACCTCGTACAAAAGTATTGGTAAATCATAGCATAAATATACCTATTAAGCAATTGAATTTACGCTATGATTATTATAGAATATAAATATAAATTTGTGATAAATGGAGGAGCGTATGAACAATATAGAATTGACAAAACGAGAATTTGCACAACTAAAATATGAAACAGCCAGAAAAAATCTTCTTTTAATGTTGATTTTTACCATAATCAATCTGGTGATGTTGGGACTTGAAGCGAATGTTATGTTCCTGTTTTCAGCAACGATTCCATATATGGCAGGCGTGTTTGCTATTTCTACAGGAGGGACATTGTTTTCAAGTATATGCATCGGAATTGCAGGTGTGTCTATGCTAGCCTTTTTGCTTTGCTGGACATTCAGTAAGAAACATTATGGTTGGATGATTGGTGCATTGGTATTATTTGTTATGGATACACTGGCTATGGTGGGAATGTATATTTTGACCGGAGATTTTTCGGGGATTATAGATGCTGCGGCTCACGTTTGGGTTTTGTACTATTTGGTAATTGGAGTAAAATACGGTTATCAATTATATACACTTCCGGCTGAAGAAATAGAAATTGTGTCAGAAGAGAATGTTAATGAAATGCCGGAATATATGGCGCAAGATGAAACCGATCAAATCGCTGATTCTAATCCATTATACATAGCAGATATGACAGTAAAATCAAGAGTTCTATTGGAAACGATAGAGAATGGGCATTTCATAGTATATCGCCGTGTAAAACGGACAAATGAATTGGTGATAGACGGTTATGTATATGATAAAGTCGAGATGCTGATTGAACCTGCACATATATTAATAGCCAGATTGGATGGACAGGAATATGCAGTTGGCTTTGATGGTATTTGTAATAGTTATTTTGCGTTGAACGGAGAGAAAAAAGCGAAAAAACTTCGTTTGTGGTAGATTATGAAGATTAAGTTATCAGAGCATTTTACTTATAGAAAATTGATAAGATTTACGCTGCCATCCATTGCGATGATGATATTTACTTCTATATATGGAATTGTAGATGGATTTTTTGTGTCAAACTTTGTGGGAAAGACACAATTTGCAGGCCTAAATTTTATTATGCCATTCATTATGATATTAGGCGCAATCGGATTTATGTTTGGAACCGGTGGAAGCGCTTTAGTTGCAAAAACATTGGGAGAGAAGAAGGATAAAAAGGCTAAGGAATTATTTTCCTTGTTTGTCTATGCTCCGTTTTTGATAAGCATTGTCGTTGCGATTTTTGGAATACTACTTATCCCAACGGTTGCGAGTGTTCTTGGTGCAGATGCTCAAATGCTTAAGTATAGTACGCTGTATGGTAGAATTGTTCTTTGTGCATTGCCTATGTTTACGCTTCAGATGGAGTTTCAGACATTTTTTGTCACCGCAGAAAAACCACAGTTAGGATTTGTGATGACGATAGTGTCCGGTGTGACAAATATGTTTTTGGATTTTTTGTTTGTGGCGGTGTTTCAATGGGGACTTGCTGGAGCTGCTGCAGCAACTGCATTAAGTCAGACCGTGGGTGGTATTGTGCCGGTAATCTATTTTGCTTGTCCAAATAGTAGTTTGCTCCGTTTGACGAAGACAACCTTTGATATAAAAGCCTTGTGGAAAGCAACGACAAATGGAATTTCAGAACTTTTAAGCAGTATTTCCATGTCGGTTGTTGCCATGCTTTATAATATGCAATTGATGAAATACGCAGGGCAAAATGGTATAGCCGCGTATGGGATTATCATGTACATCGATATGATATTTTTCTCTGCTTTTATAGGATATTCCATGGGAATGGCACCTGTGGTGAGTTATCATTATGGAGCAAAGAATCATTCGGAATTAAAGAACTTACGTGTGCGTAGCTTAAAACTGATGACTGTGGTAGGAGTGCTTATGTTCATGTTTGCTCAGATTATGGCAGTGCCACTTGCCCAGATATTCGCAAATTATGATAAGGAACTACTTGATATAACAGTACATGGATTTCGAATTTATGCAGTCTCATTTTTGTATGTAGGAATTGCGATTTTTGGCTCCTCATTCTTTACTGCATTAAATAATGGATTGATTTCTGCGCTGATTTCGTTTTTGAGAGTAGTTGTATTTGAAGTGATTGCGATTTTGACGTTGCCACTAATTTTTGCTTTGGATGGTATTTGGATGTCAATTGATATGGCAAGAATATTTTCTACGGTTGCAACGATTCTGTTTTTAATTATTTATCGAAAAAAGTATCATTACTAAAGGGAGGATTTGAAGATGAAAAAAGTAAGAAGAATATTGGCCATAATTGGAATTGTAGTGCTTGTTGCATTATACATATGCACACTGGTATCTGCCCTGTTTGATTCGGCAGCAACTATGGGATTTTTTAAAGCATCTGTAGCTATGACAATATTGGTTCCTGTTATACTATATGCTATGATTATGTTTACAAGAGTTTTAAAACCAGACGAGATCACACCGGAAATAGAAGAAGAAAATGTTGATAATTAAGTAGAGACATCACTAACTTTAGTTGGGGACGTAGTAAAATTAAGTTTTACTACGTCCCCAATTTGTTTTTGGCATAAATTTCAAACTCACTCATATATTGTTTCAAGAGAGGTGAGGACAAGATGGAAAAGCAAATTTTAAAGATTTTGCCACGTACGTTGCAAGCCATTGTACAAGCAGAACAGTTGGATTTTCGATTTTTGCAGGAAATCAGACTTCGGACGGGACAACCTATAACGGTGTTATACAAAGGAGAAGAGGTGTTGTTGCCAAGGCGGTTAGAAAGCAAGCATAAGGTGTTGCAAGAGGAGATAAGAGAAACCGTAGAGTATATTTGTAATTATTCGTTGTATGCCTATGAAAATGAGCTCAGACAAGGGTTTATCACGGTGGAGGGCGGCCATCGGATTGGTCTTGCAGGGCAAGTGATTTTGGAAAATGGAAGAGTAAAAAATATGAAATATATTTCCTCGATTAATATTCGGGTATCTCATGAGGTGATGCATTGTGCAGATTCAATTTTTCCATATATTACAAGACAAAGGGAGTTATATCATACCCTAATTATATCACCGCCTCGTTGCGGGAAAACGACACTTCTTAGAGATTTAATCAGACAAGTTTCGGATGGAAACAGATGGGTAAAAGGATGTACCGTTGGCGTAGTGGATGAACGCTCAGAACTGGGAGGATGTTACTTGGGACAGGCGCAAAATAATCTGGGAATGCGGACGGATATATTGGATTGTTGTCCAAAAGCAGAAGGGATGATTATGCTGATACGCTCTATGGCACCTCAGGTGATTGCAGTGGATGAGATTGGAGCGTTTGAGGATATTCATTCCATAGAGTACGCCATGCATTGCGGTTGCAGAATGGTGGCCACGGTTCATGGAGCGTCGATTGCAGAGATCCAGAAAAAACCATTCTTTGAACAGATGATAAAACAAAAACGTTTTGAACGATATGTGGTCCTTGGAAATACCCATCATATCGGAGAAATCGAAGGGATTTATGATGAACGCGGAAGCCTTATCTATAGAGAGCAAAAAGAAACGGGTAAAGAATTATGCAAAAATTCATAGGCAGTATTTTGATTATTTTATCTGCCTCTGCGTTGGGGATGATAAAAGGACAAGAACTGCAAAAACGTCTTTCAGACATGTTGGAAATTAAGCGTACTTTTGTGCTTTTAAAAAGCCAAATTGAATATACACGTTCCACATTTCCAGCTGTGTTTGCACAAATGGCGAGACGGTCTGAGGGAATCTATAAGGACTGGCTTTTATATCTTGCGAAGGAACTGAATAAATGCCAGGCAAACCGCATCCGAAATATATGGGAGAATGGGGTGGATGAAGTGCTTTCCAAAACTCAGTTAAAAAAAGCAGAGTTAGATCTAATTAAGTCAGTGGGAACAAACTTAGGTCAGCTTGACATTGAGTCGCAGACGAAAGCGATTTGTTTGTTTTTAGACCAATGGGAGGAAACCATACGAAAGACACGAGTAGATTTGGATGCGAAAAAACGATTGAGTAACCTTCTGGGAGTGCTTGGAGGGGTCTTTTTAGTAATACTTTTAGTGTAGATGAACGGTGAGGAAATGTATGGGTGTAAATTTAATTTTTAAGATAGCGGCAGTAGGAATATTGGTTTCTGTTTTGAGTCAAGTGTTAAAACATAGTGGACGGGAAGAGCAGGCTTTTTTGACGAGTTTTGCAGGACTTCTTTTGGTACTTTTTTGGATTGTGCCATATATTAACGATTTGTTCGAGTCAATTAAAAAGCTATTTTCATTATAGAGGATTTGCAAATGAATATCATACAAGTAGGAATTATAGGGGTGCTGGGAGCCCTTGCAGCCATCCAATTTCAGAGTGAAAAGAAAGAATACGGCATCTATATCAGTGTGGCGCTTAGTATTTTCATTTCTCTTAGTATCGTTGGAAAGATAGGACAGTTGATTGAAATTGTAAAAGAAATTAGTGGATATATACAGATAGAAACGGCGTATATAGGAACTCTTGTGAAAATACTAGGTATTACATACATTGCTGAGTTTTCAGCGGTGCTCTGCAAGGATACCGGACATCATACACTTGCCGCCCAGATTGAATTGTTTGGTAAGCTCACCATATTGGCATTGTCGCTTCCAATTTTACTTGCACTGTTAAAAACCATAGAAACCTTCTTTGAGTAGAGGAAATGAGAGATGAAAAAATGGATATTTCTTATATGCTGTCTGCTCGTTTCCGGAACATTGACGGTGCAGGCGGAAGGGACAAAAGGAGAAACACAGAAAGAGACAGAAGAGAAAATCGTAAAGGAACTAGACTTGGATTCTGTGGATGATCTTTTAGAAGAATTGTTTCCGGATAAAAGTATAACCTTTAGTGACTTGTTTACAGGTCTTATGAGTGGGGATACGAAATTTTCTTTTGCCCTCATAAAAGAAGCAGTGAAACATCAATTTCTGGGAAACTTTGCAGAACACAAAAAAAGTATGATACAGATTTTGGTGCTGGTTATCATCGCTGCTGTGTTCACGAACTTTTCCAATGTGTTTCAAAACAAACAAGTATCACAAGTGAGTTTTTATGTAGTATACATACTTTTGGTGACAATCAGTATTGGGACCTTTCGAATGCTAGTAGATACGGCAACCAATAATCTTCTGCAGTTGGTGTCCTTTATGAAAGTATTATCTCCCATATACTTTTTAGCTACTGCATTTGCCACAGGGAGTATTACGTCAGTAGCGTTCTATAACATCATATTGGTGTTGATATTTCTTGTTGAGTTATTTGTGTTAAATATATTGGTACCACTTATTCAGGTATATTTGGTGATACAAATGCTCAACAATCTTGCAACAGAAGATTATTTGTCCAAATTTGCGGAACTATTATCCACTGTGATTTCTTGGACGATGAAAACGATTCTAGCAGCCATCATTGGAATTAATGTGATTCAAGCCCTTTTGGGTCCGGCCATTGATACCTTAAAACGCCATGTGGTGACCAAGGGCGCAGGAGCAATTCCGCTTATCGGTGATGCCATTGGAGGAGTGACGGATATCGTCCTTGGGACGGCCCTTGTCATTAAAAATGGAATAGGAATGGCGGGAGCAATTGTTTGTGTGCTCATTAGCATTGTCCCGATGGTACAGATTGCTTTGGTGACGCTATTATATAAGACGGTGTGTGCGGTGATACAGCCAATTTCTGATAAACGTGTGGTGCAGTGCATTAGCAGTATGGCGGATGGGGCGAGTATGCTCCTTAGAGTGGTATTTACAACGGGAGTCTTGTTTTTACTTACAATAGCCATTGTGGCGGCTACGGCAGGAGGGTAACGATGAAAACGTACTTTTATGAATGGACACAAAATTTGGCATATTATATGGTGATTCTTACCATAGTGATGCAGCTATTGCCTAGTAACAATTATAAAAAATATGTGCAGTTTTTTGTGGGTCTTTTGCTGATTGTCATGATGATGGGACCGATATTTCGAATCCTGGATGTGAAAGATCGTTTTTTAGAGTTTTATAGCAGTGTGGAATATGAGCAAAAAAGAAAGGAAATGGAAGATGCTACAAGATATTTGGAAGAAATTTCGCCAGCAACCCTCTGGGAAGATGACTAAGAAAAATCAGGTGGTTGTTATGTTGTTAATAGGCATATTACTTGTTATTATAGCAATTCCAACAGGGGAAGAAACAAAGAAAGAAACGAAGGAAAAAGCACAAGAAAAGGAGTCTTACAATGGTGAAGACTACAGAAAACAAATGGAAAAAAGACTCAAACAAATCTTGCAAAAGGTAGAAGGAGCAGGAAATGTGGAGGTTATGATTACGTATAAAAGTACATCGGAGCAGATTGTGGAAAAGGATGTGGGAACTGGTGAGAAGGCAAAGGAAGAAACAACCGTTTATGAAAATGACACGGATGGGGCACAAAGTCCTTATATAAAGATGGAACGAATGCCACAGGTGGAAGGGATCGTTGTCGTGGCAGAAGGTGGAGAAAATTCTGTTGTTGCAAAGAATATAACAGAAGCAGTTAGTGCATTATTTGATGTAGACGTGCATAAGATTAAAATAGTGAAAGGAGGCTGATGCATTGAAACGTTTATTTAAGAAAAATCAAATTATGATTGCGGCCCTGGCTGTTATGATAGCAGTGGCAGGGTATCTAAACTATTCCGGTCGTATTTTCCCGGAAACAGACACGGTGGAGACAAATGGCGATCTTGCAAATCAAGAACTCTTAGATATCAGTTTAGAGGATGATGCTGAAACAGCGGGAGATATTGAAAGTCCGGAGGGAACGCCGGGAGAAGCGATTCTTACAAATGGAAATGTGAATGGTCTGGTGGCCGAAGCAAAAATTACAAGAGAACAAGTGCGGGCCAAAAACAAAGAGATGCTGATGGAGATTATCGATAATAAAAATCTTTCGGATGCGCAAAAAGAAGATGCGGTGGCGCAGATGTTAAATATGACAAAGCTGGCGGAGATGGAAGTGGCAGTAGAGACCATGCTGACATCAAAGGGATTTTCGGAGAGCGTTGTAAGTTTAACGGAGACCGGAGCAGATGTGGTAGTAAATAGCGAAGAACTCACAGATGCAAACCGGGCGCAGATCGAAGACATTGTGCAAAGAAAAGCAGGCATATCACCAGAAAACATCGTAATTACACCGGTATATGAATAGATTTTATTTGCGCTTACATACTAGTTGTGATAGACTAGATGGGGTGTAAAAAGATGGATACGAACAGGAGAGTATTATGTCGCAATTTACGAATGAGATAAAAAAGAGAAGGACCTTTGCAATTATATCCCATCCCGATGCAGGAAAGACGACGTTGACAGAAAAATTCTTGCTTTATGGTGGAGCCATTAATCAAGCAGGGTCAGTAAAAGGAAAAGCTACAGCAAAGCATGCAGTATCAGACTGGATGGAGATTGAAAAAGAAAGAGGTATTTCAGTTACCTCATCTGTGCTTCAGTTCAATTATGATGGATATTGCATTAATATATTGGATACGCCGGGACATCAGGATTTCTCGGAAGATACGTACCGTACATTGATGGCAGCGGATTCGGCAGTGATGGTCATTGATGCATCGAAAGGTGTGGAGGCACAGACAAGAAAGCTGTTTAAGGTATGTGTGATGAGACACATTCCGATTTTTACGTTTATTAATAAGATGGACCGCGATGCACGTGATACATTTGAGCTGCTTGATGATATCGAAAAGGAACTTGGCATTGCCACATGTCCGATTAACTGGCCGATTGGCTCGGGAAAAGAATTCCGTGGTGTATATGATAGAAACGAAGAGAAGATAGAACTGTTTTCTGATACGCGAAAAGGAACAGCCATGGGTGAGGTTACCAAGATTGCATTAAATGATGCGGCTGTGGACACAATGATTAGTAGCGAACAGAAAGAACAGTTGTTAGAAGAAATTGAACTTCTTGACGGTGCAAGCGCAGAATTTGACATGGAACTTGTGAGCAAGGGAGAATTATCACCGGTATTTTTCGGTTCTGCACTTACAAACTTTGGTGTGGAAACATTTTTGCAGCACTTTTTGCAGATGACTACATCACCGCTTCCAAGAAAATCGGATCAGGGAATTATCGACCCGATGGTGGAGGAAGATTTTTCTGCTTTTGTATTTAAGATTCAGGCAAATATGAACAAAGCCCATCGAGATAGAATTGCATTTATGCGTATCTGTTCTGGAAAGTTTGAAGCGGGTATGGATGTATTTCATATTCAGGGTGGCAAAAAGGTGCGTCTTTCACAGCCACAACAGATGATGGCAAGTGAGAGAAAGATGATTGAGACCGCGTGCGCGGGAGATGTAATCGGTATTTTTGATCCAGGCATCTTTTCCATCGGAGATACGCTTACCACTTCAGCTAAGAAGTATGCGTATGAAGGGATTCCGACCTTTGCACCGGAACATTTTGCAAGAGTGCGGCAGGTAGATACTATGAAGCGTAAGCAGTTCATCAAGGGGATTAATCAGATTGCACAAGAAGGTGCCATTCAGATTTTCCAGGAATATAATACTGGTATGGAAGAAATCATAGTTGGCGTTGTTGGTGTTTTGCAATTTGACGTTCTCAAATATCGTCTGGAGAACGAATATAACGTGGAGATTCGAATGGATACATTGCCGTACGAACACATCCGTTGGATTGAAAACGAAGATATTGATTTGGATAAGATAACCGGAACTTCCGACATGAAGAAGATAAAAGACCTAAAAGACAGACCGTTACTATTATTTGTAAATAGTTGGAGTGTACGAATGACGGAAGAACGTAACAAAGGCCTAATCTTATCTGAGTTTGGTCGTTCCTAAAGTTTCTGTTTGCAAATATTCATAAATTTGTTATAATAACAGAAAGGCATACCGAATTTAGGAGGTTTTTAGTTATGGGAAAAGAAGAAAGAACTAATTATACAATAAAGACAGCAGACGGAATGGGCGAGATTCAGGTTGCAGATGAAGTGATTGCAGTGATTGCAGGACTTGCAGCGACAGAAGTAGAAGGCGTTGCATCGACAGCAGGTAATGCAACAAAAGAACTGATTAGTAAGCTCGGCATGAAGTCATTGTCAAAAGGGGTTACCGCTGACGTATTAGAAGGCGTGGTTACTGTTCAGGTAGCACTTAATATCAAATATGGATACAGTGTGATGGCAGTGTCTGCTAAGGTTCAAGAAAAAGTAAAGACAGCCATTGAAAATATGACAGGACTTACAGTTGCAGATGTAAATATTCGCGTAGCCGGCGTAGAAGTGGAAGATTAATGAGAGGACTCGAGTTTAGCTCGGGTCTTTTTTTTGTGCCAAACAAATGTTGGAGTGATGGCAGGGCGGCAAACAGGGCTATTCCCTTTGGGGCACCGTAAGGTAGACTTTTTTTGTCGTGCGTCTGCAATCTTTTTGTTGTTTTGTTATATCTTGATTTTCAAAAAAGTGTCTGTCAAAAACTTGTCTGAGCAATTACAATTTTCAATATTATGATGTCACGAAACACAGGTTTAAGATTGTGGAAAGTCTAAGTGGCTCTCTTTGGAGATGAGATTGGCAATCGAAGAGGCAAACTCGCCATTGCTCAAACAGTGCCTTTCGATTGCCCATTTTCCAAATACAGCCACAAGACTTTCCATACAATCTTTCAAAGGTTTCTCAAACATCATAATATTGAAAATTTTAGTTGTGAGTTGTTTTTGACAGATGTAATAACTTCTTGAAAATCAAGATATTAAAAAACACAAAAGATGAAGCCAGCATAGATAAAAAAGTATACCTTACGGTGCCCCAAAGGGAATAGCCCTGTTTGCCGCCCTGCCATCACTCCAATATTTGTCCAAGGAGTCTTTTTTTATGCATAAATATGCATCAATCATTGCCAAGTCTTTGATGTTTGTAGTATAATAATGGGAAGAATGCACTAAGAGAGGTAGAGCTATGCGAAGAACAGAATTAAGAGAACATATTTTTAAAATGTTATTCTGTACCGAATTTAATACAGAAGACGAGATGAAGGAACAAGAGAAACTTTATTTCGAGCTTTTGGATATGGCTACAGAGGCAGAAGAAGATTATGTGATTGATAAATACAAAGCGATTTTAGAGCGCAAGGAAGAGGTTGACACTTTGTTGAATGAATATGCAGACAAGTGGAAAACGACTCGTATGAATAAGGTGGATTTATCCATTTTAAGACTTGCAGCATATGAGATTTTGTGGGATGAAGATGTCCCGACAGCAGTCGCTATTAATGAAGCTGTTGAATTAGCTAAAAAGTATAGTAGCGATGAAGGACCGGCTTTTATTAACGGTATTTTAGCAAAGGTAGCAAAGTAGAGGTAAAAAAGATGCAGAATGTTTATTCTGTCAGACAGGTAAACGCGTATATAAAAAATATGTTTGCCCAAGACTTTATGTTAAACCGCATCTATGTCAAGGGCGAAGTTTCCAACTGTAAATATCATTCCTCGGGACACATATATTTTTCCCTAAAAGATGAGTCTGGGACGATTGCATGCATTATGTTTGCAGGCAACCGTAGCGGTCTTGGATTTCGTATGCAGGACGGTCAGCAGGTCGTAGTACTTGGCAATGTAACCACATATGAACGAGATGGGAAATATCAATTGTATGCCAGAGAAATCATTTTGGATGGAGCGGGACTTCTTTATGAGAAGTTTGAGGCCTTAAAAAAAGCGCTTGGCGAGATGGGGATGTTTGCAGAAGAATACAAGCAGCCAATTCCAAAATTTGCAAAAAAAGTTGGAATTGTAACCGCTTCCACAGGGGCAGCTATTCGAGATATTATGAATGTGTCAGCCAGAAGAAATCCTTATGTACAGCTCTTGTTGTATCCGGCGCAGGTGCAAGGAGAAGGCGCAGCAGAGAGTATTGTAAAAGGGATTCAGATGCTGGATAAGACGGATGTGGACGTGATTATCGTTGGACGAGGCGGCGGTTCCATCGAAGATTTGTGGGCATTTAATGAAGAAATCGTTGCCAGAGCTATATTTGAATGTAGAACACCGATTATTTCTGCGGTAGGACATGAGACTGATACAACGATTGCGGATTATGTTTCTGATAGACGCGCACCGACACCTTCGGCTGCAGCTGAGATTGCAGTGAGTGAATATCGGGAAATAGAAAACTACATGTTGGAAAAAAGACAGCAATTGCAACGGTATTTTATGCAGAAACTTCGCATGGAAAAGGTGAAGATAGAACAGTACCGATTGAAACTTGGATTTTTACATCCGAGAGCTAGGTTAGAAACACAAAAGCAGCGGATGATCGAGTTGGAACAGCATCTAAGACAGCGGATGGAAAATGCTCTTGTGCAGGCAAAACAACGGTTGGCATTAAAAGCTGAGAGGATGCGTGGAAATTCACCGGTTGATCGTTTGGCAAAGGGATATTCCTTTGTGACGGATGAAACAGGACAAAATATAAAAAGTGTGGATAAATTAAAACAAAAAGACGTATTGACGATTCATATGACAGACGGTTTTGTAAAAACAGAAGTGACAAAAATCGTCAGGGAGGATAGATAGATGGAAAATCAGACATTGGAGCAAGTGTTTGAAGAATTAGATAGTGTGGTTGAACAACTGGAAGCAGAAGGAGTTTTCTTGGAAGATTCTTTTAAATACTATCGCAAGGGAATGGAACTTCTAAAAGTTTGCAATGATAAGATTGATAAAGTAGAAAAGCAGATGAAAGTGTTGGACGAAGATGGAGAAGAGCATGAGTTTTAAAGATATGCAGCTAAAAAAAGTAGAAGAAATAGAAGCCATATTAAAGGAATATCTTCCGGGGAAAGAATGCGAACAAGCCGTGATTATGGAAGCTATGGAATACAGTCTAATGGCAGGAGGAAAAAGACTTCGTCCGATGTTAATGAAGGAGACTTTTGAACTGTTTGGCGGGATAGGCAAGATTGTAGAGCCATTTATGGCTGCATTGGAGATGATTCACACGTACTCACTTGTGCATGATGATTTGCCGGCTATGGATAACGACGAATATCGCAGAGGTAGAAAGACTACTCATGTGGTATATGGAGAAGCCATGGGAATTCTTGCCGGAGACGGCCTTTTAAACTATGCATTTGAGACAGCAGCGAAGGCATTTGATATGTATCCGGAGAATAGTTTGCAGATTGGAAAGGCGCTGCAGGTATTGGCAAAAAAAGCCGGCGTATTTGGCATGATAGGCGGTCAGGTAATCGATGTGGAAAGTGCTGGCAAGCCGATTACAAAAGAAGTTTTGGATATCATCTATGAGTTAAAGACCGGGGCGCTGATAGAAAGTGCCATGATGATAGGAGCCATTTTGGCCGATGCAACACCGGAAGAAGTTAAGACGATGGAAAAGATAGCATCCGATGTTGGAAAGGCGTTCCAGATACAGGATGATGTGTTGGATGTTACAAGTACGGCGGAAGTTTTGGGGAAACCAATCGGAAGTGATGAGAAAAACGAAAAAACTACATACGTAACTTTGTTTGGAGTTGAAACGGCAAAAGGGTATGTAGAATCCCTTTCAAAAGAAGCCATTGCGCTTTTGCAAAGTTTTGAAAAACAGAATCCGTTTTTAGAAGAATTACTTACAAAACTGATTCACAGAGATAAATAAAGGAGAGCTCTTATGATATTGGAGCGTATACAAAAAGTAAACGATATAAAAAAACTAAATTGGGATGAGCTAGAAGTACTAGCCATTGAATTGCGCCAATTTTTGGTGGAAAAAGTCAGTAAGACAGGTGGACATCTTGCGTCTAATTTAGGTGCAGTGGAACTTACAATGGCACTTCATTTGGCTTTTCAATTTCCAAAGGATAAGTTGATTTTTGACGTGGGACATCAGTCCTATACCCATAAGATTTTGACTGGACGCAAAGATGGTTTTGAAACACTCCGTATGTATCAAGGGATGAGTGGCTTTCCGAAACGAAAAGAGAGCGACTGTGATGCATTTGATACTGGGCATAGTTCAACTTCAATTTCGGCAGGGCTTGGCTATGTGGAGGCACGCGATATCTTAAAAAAAGACTATAGTGTGGTTTCTGTTATCGGTGATGGTTCGCTTACCGGTGGTATGGCATATGAAGCTTTGAACAATGCGGCTCATTTAGATACAAATTATATTATTGTGTTAAACGACAACAATATGTCTATTTCCGAAAATGTAGGTGGAATGTCTAAATACCTGGGAGGTATTCGTACCGGGTATGTGTACAACCGTATTAAACGCGGTGTAGAACAGGGACTCACTAAGATTCCGGTTGTAGGAAACGGGTTGGTATCCTCTATTAGAAGAACCAAAAACAGTATCAAACAGCTTTTGGTACCGGGAATGTGGTTTGAGGATATGGGCATTACGTATCTAGGACCGATTGATGGACATAACGTAAAAGAATTATACCGAACCTTTCAAGAGGCGAAAAAAATAGAGGGAGCCGTGCTTGTGCATGTTATGACTGAAAAGGGAAAAGGATATGCACCGGCAGAAAAGAATCCGGCGAAATTTCACGGAATCGGTTCCTTTGATCTGAAAACGGGAAATACTTTGGGAGAAAGTGACAAACCTTCCTATACTTCCGTATTTTCAGAGACGATGGTGGAACTTGGAAAAGAATATAAAAATCTGGTGGCCATAACGGCAGCCATGAAGGATGGGACAGGATTGTCAAAATTTAAAGAACAATATCCAGACCGTTTCTTTGATGTGGGTATTGCAGAAGAACATGCTACCACCTTTGCGGCGGGCATGGCGGCAGCAGGGTTAAAACCAGTGTTTGCTGTGTATTCTTCCTTTTTGCAAAGAGCCTATGATCAGTTGGTTCATGATGTGTGTTTGCAAAATTTACCAGTTGTTTTTGCGGTAGATAGAGCCGGATTGGTAGGAAGTGATGGCGAAACCCATCAGGGTATCTTTGATTTGGCATACTGTAGCCAGATTCCAAATATGGCGGTGATGGCACCAAAGAATGCGAAAGAATTAAAAGAAATGATGGCATTTTCTGTGAACCATAATGGACCGATAGCAGTGCGTTATCCGAGAGGTACTGCATTTGATGGGCTGAGTGAATATCAAAGTCCGATCGAGTATGGCAAGAGCGAAGTCCTATTTGAGGGAGAAGATGTGACCATTCTTGCAGTTGGAAATATGGTTGAGATTGGCGATGTTGTGCGAAAGAATCTGGAAGAAAAAGGTATTTCCTGCGGTCTTGTGAATGCACGATTTGTGAAACCGTTGGATGAGGAACTTCTTAGAAATTTAGCTGAAGCAAAAAAACCAATTGTGACCATAGAAGAAGGAATCCAAAGTGGTGGATATGGCGAACAGGTACTTTCGTTTGTGAATAGAGAAGGTCTTTGTGCAGATGTTTTGGGATTTGCCATTGCAGATACATTTGTGGAACACGGCAGTGTAGAACTGCTTCGAAAAGAAGTGGGATTAGATCCGGAAACGCTTACACAAAAAATCATAGAAAAGTTGGAGAAATAAAAACAGTATGAAAGAACGATTAGATGTGTTGCTCGTAAAACGTAATCTTGCAGAATCGAGAGAAAAAGCAAAAGCAATCATTATGTCCGGGAACGTATTTGTAGAAGGGCAGAGAGAAGATAAGGCAGGAGCAACTTTTTCAGATGAAGTGCAGATTGAGGTAAAAGGAAATACCCTTCCTTATGTCAGCAGAGGTGGACTTAAGTTAGAAAAAGCGATGGCAAACTTTGATGTTGTGCTTCAGGATAAGGTTTGTACCGATGTAGGATCTTCTACCGGTGGCTTTACGGATTGCATGTTACAAAATGGGGCAAGGAAAGTATTTGCTATCGATGTTGGTCGTGGACAGTTGGCTTGGAAATTAAGACAGGATGAACGTGTGGTGTGTATGGAAAAGACCAATATCCGTTATGTCACACAGGAAGACTTGGGAGAATGGATTGATTTTTCATCTATTGATGTTTCGTTTATTTCTCTTACAAAAGTATTGCTTCCGATTCGCAATTATTTAAAAGAAGATGGACAGATTGTAGCACTGATTAAACCGCAGTTTGAAGCGGGAAGAGAAAAAGTGGGAAAGAAGGGCGTTGTAAGAGAGATAAGTACCCATTATGAAGTCATTGAGATGGTACTTTCTTATGCAATATCCATTGGATTTCAAGTGCTTGCTCTAGATTTTTCACCAATCAAAGGACCAGAAGGAAACATTGAATATCTAGTACATTTGCAAAAAACGGACATCCCACAAAGTATGGAAAATTTGCAAATAGATTGGAAGAAAGTAGCAGACGAGGCCTTTTTACATTTGTCAAAATAAGTTGAGGATAAAAGATGAATAGATTTTTTGTTATTACCAATCAAAGAAAAGACAAAACCTTTGAGACAACCAATCGCATAAAGTCATATATTGAGAGCAAGGGGAAGATATGTGATCTTGAAACAGAAAAGCAGTCGCCAGAAGGAGCAGACTGTATCTTGGTTCTGGGCGGTGACGGAACCTTGATACGTGCGGCAAGAGAGTATCACAAGTATCACATTCCGCTTTTGGGAATCAATATGGGAACATTAGGATATCTCGCAGAGGTGGAACTGCAACATATGGAAGAGGCCTTGGATAAGCTCATGGAAGGAAATGGGATGATAGAATCCAGAATGATGCTAGAAGGCACTTGGGGCGAAGGAATGACAGACACAGCACTGAATGACATTGTAATCAACCGTTTGGGGACGCTTCGTATCATTCAGTTTAATATTTATGTAAATGGAGAATTGCTTAACACTTATCAGGCAGATGGAGTTATTATTTCAACGCCTACGGGTTCTACTGGTTATAACCTTTCAGCAGGAGGACCGATTGTGGAGCCGACGGCATCCATGATTGTGATTACACCGATTTGCTCGCATGCACTTAACACGAGAAGCATTGTGTTATCTGCTGAAGATGAGATTGAAGTGGAGATTGGAAAAGGCAGAGAAGAAGAGATCGAAGAAGCAGAACTTTCTTTTGATGGGGATAAAAATGTTGCCATACATACAGGAGAAAGAATTTTGATTAAAAAAGCGAAAGAGACGGCAAAATTATATAAGCTTAGTAAAGTGAGTTTCTTGGAAACACTTCGAAAAAAGATGAAAGGAAACTAAAATATGAAGGGGAACAGACACGCAAAGATTGTGGAAATTATTAACAAGTATCATGTGGAGACACAGGAAGAGCTTGCAGAACAGTTGAATAAAGAAGGATTTTGTGTTACCCAGGCAACGGTTTCCAGAGATATTCGAGATTTGAAACTTACGAAGGTGCCGACAGAAGATGGAAGACAAAAATACGCGGTTCTGAAAAACGTAGAGACTGCTCTTAGAGAAAAATATTTCCGCATCTTGAAAGATGGCTATGTATCTTTGGATATGGCGCAAAATATTCTTGTAATTAAAACAGTGGCTGGTATGGCGATGGCCGTTGCTGCCGCTATCGATGAGATGCATTGGAACGAAGTGGTAGGTTGTATTGCGGGGGATGACACCATTATGTGTGCGATTCGTACCACAAATGACACAAAAATAGTAATGGATAAAATTAGAAAGATTGTGATGTAACGATGTTATACGAACTTTATGTAAAAAATCTTGCTCTGATTGACGAAATCAGAGTTTCTTTTTCAAATGGTTTCCATGTGCTGACAGGAGAAACAGGTGCGGGGAAATCCATCATATTAGGCTCTGTCAATTTGGCTTTGGGTGCTAAGTACTCGGCAGATATGCTTCGAAAAGATGCAGAATATGGGTATGTGGAATTGACCTTTTTAGTAGAAAGTGACAAGCAGAAAAATCGACTAAAGGAACTGGATGTATTTCCGGAAGAAGATATGGTCATTTTGTCGAGAAAACTACTTGATAAGAGAAGCATCTGTAAGATTAACGGGGAAACCGTATCTCTTTCTCAAATGAAAGAGGTGGCAGCGCTTTTGATTGACATTCACGGTCAACATGAGCATCAGTCCCTGTTGTATAAGAAAAACCATTTGCATATTTTAGATGCATTTGCAAAAGAGAAGCTTGGAGATAAAAAAGAAGCGGTTGCAACTTGCTATAAGGAGTACAAGAAGTTACGGACTGAGTTGGAAGAGGCCGATATAGACACTAGTGAGCGTGAAAGAGAACTTTCTTTTTTGGAATTTGAAATTCAAGAAATTAGAAATGCAGCGATAAAACCGTCCGAAGATGAACTGTTGGAAGATGAATATCGTCGCATGGTAAATGGGAAAAAGATTGTAGGAAGTTTAAAAGAAACTTATGCATACACCGGTGGAATGTCAAGCGATAATGCCAGTGAAGCCTTAAGCCGTGCTATACGAGCACTGTCAGAGGCTACAGACTATGATGCACAGGCAGAAACTCTATATCAGCAACTGGCGGAAATTGATAGCCTACTAAATGATTTTAATAGAGACTTATCTACATACAGCGATTCTTTTGAATTTTCTGAAGAAGACTTTTATGAAGTAGAAACTAGATTGAATGAGTTAAATCGTTTGAAGTCGAAATACGGAAATACCATAGAAGATGTGTTGGCTTACTGCGAAAAACAAGAACAGACACTTGAGCGGTTGCAAAATTACGATGTGTATTTAGCGGAACTTCGTGAAAAACTAGAAACGATAGAAGAAAAGCTAAGAGAGAATTGTAAGGAACTTACAACTATCAGGAAACAGGTAGCGGAAGAGTTAGAGCAGATTATCAAGGCACATTTGCAGGATTTGAACTTCCTTGATGTACAATTTGAGATTCCATTTACTACATTAGAAAAATATACGGCAGATGGAATGGACGAAGTGGAATTTATGATATCCATGAATCCAGGTGAACCGGTAAGGGCATTGGGCGAAGTGGCTTCCGGCGGTGAACTTTCTCGTATCATGCTAGCCATCAAGACTGTTATGGCAGAAAAAGATGAGATAGAGACCTTGATTTTTGATGAAATTGATGTGGGAATCAGTGGACGTACCGCACAAAAGGTGTCCGAAAAGATGGCACTGATTGGCGGAAATCATCAAGTAATCTGCATTACCCATCTTGCCCAGATTGCAGCTATGGCGGATGTGCATTATGCAATTGAAAAGAACGTGGAAAATGGCATTACAAAAACGACGATAAAAATGCTTGATAAAGAACAAGAAATCGTTGAATTGGCGCGTATATTAGGCGGCGCTGAGATTACCGATACGACCATGAAAAGCGCGGCGGAAATGAAAGAACTTGCCAGTGTAAAAAAGAAGAATATTCACATACTAAAATAGAATTCCAACATTGGAATTCTATTTTTGTATGATGGGAGAAATTGGTCGTGACAAAGCATAGATATCGGAAACTATTAATTCGCATATTGCTCATAACTACCATAATCGGTGGTGGATTCACTCTTTGGATAGAGGGGAATGATGCAGATAAAGGACAAGTAATCACACAACGCTTATCTGAAGAAGTGGTGTTGCCTGGAGGAATGCCCATAGGTATCTATATGGAGACAGAAGGTGTACTAGTGCTTGGAACTGAAAATATCGAAAACATGGAAGGCATCTTTTGCGAGCCGGCAGCGTATCTGATAAAAAAGGGCGATTATATTGTGGGATTTAATCACAAAAATATTACTTCTAAAAAAGAACTACTAGAGGAAGTAAAGAAGATACAGCGTGAAGATGTGGTCCTTACGGTGCGAAGAAAGGATGAAACGATAGATATTAAAATAGAGCCTGTAAAAGTTTCCGAACAGGAATATAAATTAGGAATATGGGTGCGCGATAACGTGCAAGGATTAGGAACCATGACATATCTTACCGTAAACAGCGAGTTTGGTGCATTGGGACATGGCATTCACGATGTAGATACGAATGAATTGGTAGAAATGTCCAGCGGACAATTATATAGAACCAGTATCCGCAGTGTACAGAAAGGAAAAACGGGTACACCCGGTGGATTGGAAGGCATCATCGTATACAACAATTACAACGTATTGGGAACGATTACAAAGAATACGGATGTTGGTATCTTTGGTACCGTAGATAGAATAGAGAATTTGTTTGAGGAACAAGAAGCAGTTGCAATCTGCGAAAAGGAAGATATCAAACCAGGGAAAGCAACAATTAGATGCACAATAGATGGAGAAATAGAGGAGTATGATATAGAGATTGTGCGGACAGAATTGTACAATCGAAATGTGAATAAGGGGATATTTTTGAAAGTGACAGATGAGAGACTTTTGGAGATGACAGGAGGAATTGTGCAAGGGATGAGTGGAAGTCCGATACTTCAAGATGGAAAGATAGTCGGTGCGGTGACTCATGTGCTGGTGAACGATCCGACGAGTGGGTATGGGATATTTATCGAGGAAATGCTGAAGCAATGAGTCCGAATCCCATGACTGACATGGTTTAAGTGTTTTTTTTGTTTTTAAAGTTTGCAAAAGGGAACAATAGTCTTGTATAATAAAAAAGTAATCGAAATGGATAAGAGGTAAAAAAGAATGTTGAATATATTGTATTTGATTGTAATTATTATTGGTGTTGCGGGACAAAGTATTGTCAAAAAACCGTATACTCAAAAGTTTGGTGACAGTGGCATATATTTTTTCAATGCCATATTAAGTGTGTCGGCATTGCTGTTCTTTGTGGCTACTTCTTCAAACCTGCATTTTGATCCTTCTTTCATACCGTATTCCATTGGTTTCGCGGTGTTTTATACTATGGCTTCGGTATTTATGGTTTTGGCGATTGCATACGGTTCTCTGTCACTAACGTCTTTGTTTATTTCCTATTCTCTGATGATTCCAACCATTTACGGTCTGGTGATAGGGGATACTGTCGGTGCAGGCTTTATACCGGGAATATTATTTCTTGTCATTTCTCTTTTTCTTACCAATAAAAGTGATGAGAAAGCAAAAATTTCCTTTAAGTGGATTGTGTGCGTCGTGCTTTCTTTTGTTGGTAACGGTATGTGTACGGTTGTTCAAAAGATGCAGCAAGTCGCATTAAACGGAGCATATAAGCACGAGTTTATGATTGTTGCCCTGGCGATTGTTGCTACCGTTATGCTGGTAATGACCGTATGCAAGGAGCGCAAGAAGGTTCTGTTTTATGCAAAATCCGGTTGGCACTGGGCTGCTATTTGCGGTGCACTTAATGGTATGGTAAATCTCTTTGTGATGATTTTGTCCGGCAGAATGCCGGTGTCCGTTATGTTTCCGCTCATATCTGCCGGGGGACTTGTAGTTACATATATTGTATCCAGATTCTTTTACAAAGAAAAACTCACGAAACTTCAGTTTGTGGGATTTGTTTTTGGCTTGTTTGCTGTTGTGTTTTTAAATATTTGAGGGAGATTTACAATTCATTCCAAAGAGTAAATCCAAGGATACAAAGACCACCTATAACTTGCCACAAAGACATAGACTCGCCCAAGATGGTTATGGATATTATAACGGCCACCAACGGGTCGATATAGCTGAGGATGGCTACCTTTTGGCCGGACAATTCTTTCAGGGAAGAAAAATACATACAATATGTAACACCAGTGTGAATTAGACCTACGATTAATAGGTTTATCCAACCTATATTGTCTAGGCTTTTCAAGGTCACACCACTTGTCATAAGCACATATGGAACTAGCACAAGAACAGCAGCTACAAATTGAAATAATGTTCGGTGTAACCCTTCCACATTTTTGATAAATTTATTTAATAGGATAACTGTAGCATAGAGCAAGGCGGCACCTAAACCAAATAGGATGCCGACAAGGTTATTTGCGCCATCTAAAGTACCGATACCGGTAATTAATACTAGTCCTAATGTAGACATTAAGAAGCATATAAGTTGCTTGTGTGTAAGTTTCTCTTTAAACAGCATTGGACATACAATTGTTACGATAACAGGAGCAAAGTAGTAGCTTAAGGTTGCTACGGAAACAGTTGTGTACTTATACGCTTCGAATAGTAATATCCAGTTAAATCCCATGGCTGCACCAGAAAGGAGTAGTAATGGGATTTCTTTTTTGAGTTCTGCAAACGGAATTTTTTGTTTTGTAATCATTAAAAATAATGCAACCAAAAGTGTTGCCATAACAGCGCGATATAGGGCCAATTCTCCGGAGGAAACGGTGATATTTCGCACGAAAGGTCCCAATGTACCGAATATAATCATAGATGCAATCAGCATCAGGCGTGGACTTGTCAACTTCTTCATAAAGGTTCCCTCAATCTAATTATTTTATAAAGAAACTATATAACGGGAATGTGCGAAATGCAAATAAATATTGTAAAAAAACAGGAATTGTGTTAGAATTGCTTGGTGACTTTAAGAGAAAATCAGTAGGTACTGGATAAATACAGTCGAAAAATAATGGGGATATAGTAATGGGAAATATAATAGACGCAATTGGAAGCATCTTTTTTGAGGCAGAAGCTGTAGCGGATTTTATACGTTTTTTAATTAGTATCTTTGCAATTCATAACACATTATATTGGATTGTTGGTTTCTTTTTTACAAGAAAATTCAAACCAGCAAAGAAGCAACACAAGTACGCGATTTGCGTAGCAGCGAGAAATGAAGAGGCCGTTATTGGAAACCTGCTTGACAGTATTGCGGCGCAAGATTATCCAAGTGAATTGATTACAGTATTTGTAGTTGCAGATAACTGTGATGATAACACGGCAAAAGTAGCACGAGAAAAAGGTGCCATCTGCTATGAACGTTTTAACGATACAGACAGAACAAAGGGATTTGCTCTTCAATATTTGTTTGAAAATATCGAAGAAGATTATGGAATCAAGGCCTTTGAAGGATATTTCGTGTTTGATGCAGATAATCTATTAAACCGTGATTATGTGACGAAGATGAATGATTCTTTTGATTCCGGGGTAAAGATAATAACATCTTACAGAAATACAAAGAATTTTGATGAGAACTGGATTGCAGCAAGCTATGCACTTCATTGGCTTCGTTCTATCCGCAAGAATCATAGAACACGTTCCTTTTTCCGTCTTGCAACGAATATTCAAGGGACAGGATTCTTGTTTGCAAATGAATTAGTAAAAGATGGTTGGAAATATACATCTTTAACAGAAGACAGAGCATTTACTGCAGATGCAGTTGCTCATGGATATGAGATTAGTTATAACGATGAGGCGATGTTCTACGATGAGCAACCAACTAGCATTAAGATTGCATTAAGACAACGTATTCGTTGGTCAAAAGGACATCTTTTGGCATTTAAAGAGACAGGTTGGGATTTGGTAAAGAATATTGTTGTAGGAAACTGCTATAGAAGTCCGTCGCAGAAGAGAGAGTTTACGAAAGCGGGCATAATCGAAGGCATTCGCCATCGAATAGCTTCATTTGATACATTGGCGCAGCTGTTCCCGGCTGTGTTGGTTAGAACCTTTTTGTGGATTGTAGTTACTTTATTTATCTACGCATGTTATAGCCATACCATAGGTTTAAATGATTTGCAGTTATTTAACCCAAAGGGAAATATGGTTGCAAAAGGATTATATGCAATATTTGGAGATGTCTATATTAATGTAGCTCCAGGTGTGGCAGCGTTCTTTATTAGTGCGGGAATCACCATCTTTTGGAGAATCTTAAGTAGAATCAGCCAGCACATTGAAAAAATGTTTGTCGCAGTATATGTATTTTTTATGGAACGCAAAAAAATTATCAAGATTCCGTTGTATAAAAAAATATGGTACTGTATTACCTGGCCGGCATTTGATATTATTCACAGATATACAACATATATAGCGTTGTTTAAAAAAGTGACTTGGAAACCAATCCCACATACAAGTAAGATAACAATCGATGATATAGATATTAGTGGTGAATAGATAGATGAAAAAGATAACAAACATAATTTTTTTAGTCCTTCCGTTTTTATTAATGGATGTGGCAATTAGAATTTTGGCAATGGATATCAACTATTTTAGAAAAGAGATGGTATTTGCCAACATTCTATTTAATTTCATATGGATTGCGTTAATCGTAACTGTGACGATGAGTGTAAAAAGAAAAGTAGGCAGAATCATATATGGGTTCTGCTTTGCTGTGTTTTTTCTACTATTTTTGACAAATAGTGTGTATTATTCCTACACAGGATTCTTTTTCGGTTTTCATCTTATGTTACTTGCAGATGAGGGAAGTGCTTACATCTGGAGTGTGGTTGCTAATACAAGTCCTGTCATATTTCTTGTTTGTGGAGTGATTTTAGCATTAGGAATTGTTGTGCTTATGAAGTTTCCCAAAAAAGAAAAAGGGAATTTTAAGGCGCTTATTGGTGCAATTATAGCGTTTGTCGTACTTCATATAATTACACCGTCTTTTCTTGGGGAAGCAAATGCGGATTTGGCGTGGGATACTTGGAGAAATCCTCGCAACGTGTATGAAAACTTTAATGATGCCAATAAGAATATGAAGATATGTGGTCTTTTTGAATATTCAGTACGAGATTTTTATAAGACATTTTTGTCTCCGAAACAAAAAGGAAACGAAGAACATATGGAGTTTTTGAAAGAACAGTATGAGACATTAACCACTCACAAGGAAAATGAGTATACCGGTATTTTCAAGGGGAAAAATGTAATCTTCTTGCAACTTGAGGGTATCGACGATTGGATGTTTACAAAGAAAGACATGCCAAACTTGCATGCATTGTTAGAGCATTCCATTTCTTTTGATAACCATTATTCTTATTATAATGGAGGCGGGTCTACATTTAACTCTGAGCTTGCGGTAAACGCTGGGTTTATTACACCAATTTCCTATAATCAGAATGCGTATACCTTTAATACGAACTTATATACAGATTCCCTTCCGAAATTGTTTAAGAATATGGGGTACACCGCCAATGCATTTCATATGAACACGGGCGAGTATTATGCCAGAGAATTGAATTATGTAAACTGGGGATATGATCATTATTATGGACTTCTAGATGAGAAGGATTATGAGGACAAATCCTATGAATTGGATAGAGAGTTAATCTTAAATGAGAACTTTTATAAGAATCTCTTTCAGCAAGATGGCGCGTTTATGCATTATTTGATAACCTATACACCGCATACGCCGTTTGATATGACTGAATGGAGAGCCAAAACCTTAGCGAAGGAATTTTTGGGAGACGGTGTATCTGAACTTTCAGAAGAAGAGTGCGCTAGATTATACGCAACCGAAACGGATTATATGATAGGTCTTTTGATGCAGGGCTTAAAAGATAATGGCCTTTATGATAATACAGTGATTGTGGCATATTCAGACCATTATCTCTACACGTTGAATGACAAGAGTATTTTGGATAAATACAAAGAGACAGCGAATAATCTCATTAATCACACCCCGTTTTTTATCTGGAGCAGTGATTTAAAGCAAGAAAAGATAGAAAAGGTAAATTCTCAAAATGATATCTTACCGACTGTTTTAAATATGTTTGTCGTTGCTTATACAGAAGACTTTTATATTGGCAATGACATTATGGATGAAGAATATAAGGGATATGTGTTCTTCAGCGATTATTCTTGGTATGATGGCAATGTATATGTGGAAAATGGTGAAGTTACAAATGGGAAAAAGGCTGATAAAGCCTATGTCATTTCTATGAACGACCATATTAATCGATTGGTACAAAAGAATGATTTGACACAAAAATATGATTATTTTAGAGAAGTGAATAAATCCACAAAATAAACAAAAAATATAGGTAAAAGCAAAAGGAGCTATAAGGATGTGCACTGCGATTACCTATCATACAAAAGACCATTATTTTGGGCGCAATTTGGATTATGAATTATCTTTTGGAGAAACGGTAACCATAACGCCTAGAAACTATCAGTTTCCTCGTGGAAACTTGCAAACGATGGAGAAACACTATGCGATGATTGGGATGGCATATGTGAAGGATAATTACCCGCTATACTATGATGCGACGAATGAGGCAGGCCTTAGTATGGCGGGACTTTTATTTTCTGGGAATGCTGTGTATGAGGCAAAAGTAAATAGAAAGCATCACATATCGCCTTATGAATTTATCCCTTGGATATTGACCCAGTGTAAGGACGTGAAAGAAGCAAGAGGATTGCTTTCTTCTTTATGCTTAATCAATCTTCCTTTTAGTAAGGAGCTACCTTTATCCCCGCTTCACTGGATGCTCGCAGATAAGGAGGAGGTTCTGGTTATAGAGAGTGTAAAAGAAGGGCTTTGCATTTACGAAAACAGGGTGGGTGTTCTTACAAATAATCCGCCATTTCCTTATCATATGTGGAATCTGAGTAACTATATGCAACTTTCAAATGAAATTCCGGTCAATCGTTTTATGAAAGGTATGGAACTCGAAACTTATAGTAGAGGTATGGGCAGCATCGGTCTTCCAGGTGATTTGTCATCTGCCTCTCGATTTGTACGTGCGGCTTTTGTGCGGGCAAATGCAAGGGCTGGTGACACGGAGGAAGAAAGTGTCACTCAGTTTTTTCATATTCTTTCAGCGGTGGAACAACAGGAGGGTTGTGTGAGGATGGATACGGACCTTTATGAGAAGACATTGTATTCTTCTTGTTGTAATATGGAGAAGGGACTTTATTATTATACAACCTACGAAAATCGACAAATTTCTGTAATTGATATGCACAAAACAAACTTGGAAACTACAACATTAACGCAGTATCCTTTGTTGAAAAATCAAAACTTTTGTCGGCAGTAAACCACAAAATATGTCGAAATTAGGCGAGCTTTTTGAGTTGCACCACAATATGTAGAATAATATAATAATCCCGTGGTCATCAAAATGTTCAGTCGGTCAAGGTGACAAAATGGAACAATTAAATGTAGCGATTGCAGATGACAATGACAGAATTCTGGAGGTTCTTGCAGATATCATTCATAGTGATAAAGATTTAAAGCTTGTGGGACAAGCAACCAACGGAGAAGAAATGTATCAAATTATTCAGAACAAAGAACCAGATGTTGTCTTATTGGATTTAATCATGCCGAAGATGGACGGACTTGCTGTTATGGAGCTTGCAAAACACGACAAGACTTTGAGAAAATGTCCAAAGTTTATTATTGTCACCGCAGTTGGACAAGAAAAGATTACAGAAGATGCCTTTAAAAGAGGAGCAGACTACTATATTATGAAACCGTTCAATAATGAGACGATTTTAGGACGGATTAAAGAGACAAAAACTGTGAAAATGCAGAAGGACAAAAGGACACAACACAGCCAAGTGCAAGGGAAGGTAACGACGTCAGAAAATTTAGAGACAATCGTCACCAATATGATTCATGAGATAGGGATACCGGCACATATCAAAGGCTATCACTATTTGAGAGATTCGATTATGATGGCGGTGGAAGATATGGATGTATTAAATGCCATCACGAAGATCTTATATCCAACGGTTGCAAAACGTCATCAAACCACGTCAAGCAGAGTAGAACGAGCAATACGTCACGCTATAGAAGTTGCGTGGAGCAGAGGAAAATTAGATACATTAGATGAACTTTTTGGCTATACCGTTAGTAATGGAAAAGGAAAACCGACGAATCCGGAATTTATTGCATTGGTAGCAGATACCATACGTTTGGATATAAAAACCACAAGATAATTTCTTGACCGTCGGTCCTACACTTAGTATAATGGTAAAAAAGCTTTATGTAGCGGAGGAGAACATATGAAAAAGATATTATTTGCTGCTTCAGAATCTGTACCGTTTATAAAAACAGGTGGATTGGCCGACGTAGTAGGTTCTTTACCAAAGAATTTTAGTAAAGAAGATTTTGATGTGAGAGTGATTCTTCCAAAGTATGCTTGTATGAAAGAGGTTTGGAAAGAACAGTTACAATACAAAGAACATTTTTATATGTATTTTAATGGAAAAGAACGTTATGTTGGGATTTTAGAACTGGAATTAGATGGAGTAAAGTTCTATTTTATTGATAACGAAGAATACTATTCGGGAGAAACTGCATATAGCAGTGACCCGATTTGGGATATAGAGCGTTTCGCATTTTTCTCAAGAGCAGTGCTTAGTGTGCTTCCGGTTATTGATTTTAAACCTGATGTAATCCACTGTCATGACTGGCAGACAGGATTAGTTCCGGTATATTTGGACCATTTTCGCTGTGACGGAGAATATTTCCGCGGTATCAAGACGGTTATGACGATACATAACCTGAAGTTTCAAGGTGTTTGGGGAACAAAAGATGTAAAGAGAATTACAGCCCTTCCGGATTATTATTTTACTTCGGATAAGTTAGAGGCGTACAAAGATGCTAATTTGCTAAAAGGTGGTATCGTGTATGCGGATTGCGTAACAACCGTAAGTAATTCCTATGCAGATGAAATTCAGATGCCGTTTTATGGAGAACGTCTTGATGGGTTGATGCGTGCAAGAGCAGGTAGTCTTAGAGGGATTGTCAATGGTATCGATTACGAAGAATATAATCCACAGACCGATGCATTTGCACCTTATAAATACACGGTAGAAGATTTTAGAACAAAAAAAGTAAAGAATAAAGTGGCTCTTCAGGAAGAATTGGGCTTACCGAAAAAACCAAAGACCATGATGATTGGTATTGTGTCCCGTTTGACAGATCAAAAAGGATTTGACCTTATTGATTATATGATGGACGAGATGTGTCAGGATGATGTGCAGTTTGTTGTGCTTGGTACGGGTGACGAGAGATATGAGAATATGTTCCGCCATTTTGCATGGAAGTATCCGGAAAAAGTGTCGGCGAACATCTTTTATTCAGAGGCGATGTCTCACAAGATATATGCTTCCTGCGATGCATTTTTGATGCCTTCTCTGTTTGAACCATGTGGACTTAGTCAATTGATGAGTCTTCGTTTTGGTACCGTTCCGATTGTACGTGAGACCGGTGGACTTCGCGATACGGTTGAGCCTTACAATGAATATGAAAAAACTGGAACAGGATTTAGCTTTAGTAATTACAATGCTCATGAGATGTTACATGTGTTACGTTATGCTGAGCATATTTATTACAACAAAAAACGTGATTGGAACAAGATTGTAGAACGTGCTATGGAACAAGATTTTTCTTGGAAGACTTCTGCAAAACAGTACGAGGATTTGTATCAGAATCTGTAAAAGATAAGATGGGAGATACCTATGAAGATTATAGATATGCTAAAGTCTGATGGGGTGCACATTTCATTTGAAGTATTTCCGCCAAAGACAGATGCAGGATATGACAAGGTACAAAGTGCTACCGATGCCATTGCAAAGCTTTCGCCGTCCTTTATAAGCGTTACCTATGGTGCCGGAGGAGGGACTAGTAAAAATACAGCAAAGATTGCATCGCACATACAAAATGATCTAGGCGTTACCAGCCTTGCGCATTTAACCTGTGCTTCTTCTACAAAGGAAGAAGTGGCGAATGTAGTGGGAGACTTGAAGGCAAAGGGGATTGAGAATATCTTGGCCCTTCGTGGTGATATTCCCGCGGATGCACCATTTCCACTGCCGAATCAGTACCGATATGCAAGTGAGTTGATAGAAGATATTAAAAGTCAAGGTGATTTTTGTATTGGTGCAGCCTGTTATCCGGAAGGACATGTGGAATGTGAACATAAAGAACAGGACATTTTGCATTTGAAAGAAAAAGTGGATAAGGGTGTGGACTTTTTGACCACACAGATGTTTTTTGATAATTCTATTCTTTATAATTTTTTGTATCGAATTCGAGAAAAAGGAATTACAGTTCCGGTATTGCCGGGAATTATGCCGGTGACGAATGGAAAGCAGATTGCAAGAAGCTGTGCTCTTTCAGGAACCGTGCTTCCGCCGCGTTTTAAGGCGATTGTAGACAAGTTTGGTGACAATCCAAAGGCTATGCAGCAAGCAGGTATTGCATACGCTACAGATCAGATTATTGATTTGATTGCCAACGGTATAAATAACATACATGTGTATTCGATGAATAAGCCAGAAGTGGCAGAGACGATTATGAAAAATTTATCAGAAATTGTGCGATAGGTGAGTTTCATCTATCGCATTTTTGAAAGGGAAAAAGATGTTAAAAGAACGATTGGGAAAAGAACTCCTTTATTTAGACGGAGGAATGGGATCACTCCTTCAGTCAGAGGGGTTAAAGCCAGGGGAATATCCGGAGAGCTGGAACCTTGAGAAACCGGATGTGATAAAAAATATTCATAAAGCATATTTTGAAGCGGGAAGTGATATCGTACTTACGAACACATTTGGCGCAAATAGATTAAAGTATCACGACGAACGGTTTGCTTTAAAAGAGGTCATAGAGGCAGCAGTATGCAATGCAAAGAAACCCGCCAAAGAGGCAGTGGGGAACGACAGAACAACCTATGTGGCGTTGGATGTAGGTCCGACAGGAAAGCTTCTTGCGCCGGTTGGTGACTTATCTTTTGAAGAAACTTATGAAGCCTTTCGTGAGATGGTGACATATGGAGAAGCGGCAGGAGCGGATGTGATTCATATTGAGACCATGAGCGATACATATGAAGTGAAGGCAGCAATTCTAGCGGCGAAAGAAAATACATCGTTACCAGTCTTTGTAACTATGATTTTTGACGAACAGGGGAAATTGTTGACAGGTGGAGATTTAGCTACGGTTGTAGCATTGCTGGAAGGGCTTCGTGTAGATGCTCTTGGTATGAACTGCGGACTGGGACCGGAGCAGATGCTTGATTTGGTGCGAGAATTGAGAACGCTTACTTCCTTACCAATTATTGTGAAGCCGAATGCAGGGCTACCAAAACAAAAAGATGGGGAAACCTATTATGATGTAAATCCAGAGTTGTTTGCCAAGTGTCTTCGTCAGCTTGTATGCGAAGGAGCCAATGTGATTGGAGGGTGCTGCGGAACGACGCCGGCACACATCAAGGAGATGGTTTCTACTTGCAAAGATGCAGAGTTTTCACCACCAACTCCGAAAGAATATACAGTAGTGTCTTCTTTTGGACAGGCAGTGCGATTTTCGGATGAGCCACTCATTATAGGAGAACGCATCAATCCAACAGGAAAGAAAGCATTTAAACAGGCTTTAAAAGATCAGAATTTTGACTACATTTTAGGAGAAGCATTCAAGCAGCAAGATGCCGGTGCGCATATTCTTGATGTGAATGTAGGGCTTCCTGATGTAGATGAAACATATATGATGAAGGAGACAATCTGTCGCCTACAGAGTGTGACGAAACTTCCGCTTCAAATTGATACGGTAGATTCACAAGCAATGGAAGTGGCTATGCGTTTGTATAATGGGAAACCGATGATTAATTCCGTCAGTGGCAAGCAAGAATCCATGGATGCCGTATTCCCGTTAGTTCAAAAATATGGTGGAGTTGTAGTTGGACTTACTCTGGATGAAGAAGGTATTCCAACTACGGCGGATGGTCGCGTAGCTATTGCAGGAAAGATTATAAAAGAAGCTGCAAAATACGGAATTCAGCCAAAGGACATCGTGATAGATGTACTTACGATGACTATTAGTTCCGAGCCGGAAGGTGCAAAAGTAACGTTGGAAGCACTGGAAAAAGTTCGAGAACTCTATGGAGTGCATACAGTACTTGGCGTGTCCAATATTTCCTTTGGACTTCCAAATCGTGCCATTATCAATTCGTATTTTTATATGATGGCGATGCAAAGCGGCCTTTCAGCAGGGATTATCAATCCGTCTTCCGAGGAAATGATGAAGGCATATCATGCATATTTAGCTTTGATGAATCAGGATGAAAATTGTAAAAATTATATAGCGCATTATGGGAATCAGGAAACCATACAGGTGGGAAATGATGCGCCAAAACAAAATTTGTATGAAGCCATCGAAAAGGGATGGAAGGAGGAAGCGATAAAAGCAACGGGTGCATTGCTGACGAACGAAGCACCACTTGCAATTATTGACACCTACTTGATTCCGGCTTTGGACAGTGTGGGGAAAGGGTTTGAAAAAGGCAGTATCTTTTTGCCACAATTACTAATGAGTGCAGAAGCTGCAAAGTGTGCGTTTGATGTGTTGAAAGAAAAGATGGATGAATCTGAAGAAAATGCAACAAAGAAAGAAAAGATAGTTCTTGCAACTGTCAAAGGTGACATTCACGATATTGGAAAGAATATTGTAAAAGTATTATTAGAAAACTATAGTTATGAAGTTATCGATTTGGGCAAAGATGTAGAACCGCAGCGAATTGTAGATGCAGTAATAAAAGATAATATATCAGTAGTTGGCCTAAGCGCATTGATGACAACCACAGTAATCAGCATGGAAGAAACGATCAAACAACTTCGGACAACATGCCCAAACTGTAAAGTGATGGTGGGTGGCGCCGTTTTGAATCAGGAATATGCAGATATGATAGGGGCTGATTTCTATGCAAAGGATGCCATGCAGGCCGTTTATTATGCGCAAAAGATATTTGGAAAATAATGAATGTTTGCTTTACTTGAATAGGAACTTTGTGGTATGATGAAACTTGTTGAAAATAGGAAAGTACACTGGGAGGTGTAGTATGGGATTTTTAGCAGCAATATTTCAAACATTAGTAAAGATGATTATCGTGGGAGCTGTTGCATTTGGAGGTATTATGCTTGGCAAACGTCTTCGCGATAAAAAAGACGAGAAAGATAAAAAATAGGAGGAACTATACGCATGCAGCGATATGGGGTAAACGAACTGAGAAAGATGTTTTTGGAGTTCTTTGAGAGTAAAGAACATTTAGCAATGAAAAGTTTTTCTTTGGTTCCACACAATGACAAAAGTTTATTGTTAATTAATTCCGGGATGGCACCGTTAAAGCCATATTTTACGGGGGCAGAGATTCCACCTAGAAAACGTGTGACTACCTGCCAAAAATGTATCCGTACAGGAGACATTGAAAATGTAGGAAAGACAGCACGTCACGGTACATTTTTTGAAATGCTCGGGAACTTTTCTTTTGGAGATTATTTTAAGACAGAGGCAATCCATTGGTCATGGGAATTTTTGACAGAGGTTGTAGGTCTTGATCCAGACAGATTGTATCCGTCTGTATATGTTGATGACCAAGAAGCATATGACATTTGGAACAAAGAAATGGGCATTGCTCCGGAACGTATTTTCAAGTTTGGAAAGGCTGATAACTTCTGGGAGCACGGCACAGGTCCTTGTGGTCCATGTTCTGAAATCTACTATGATAGAGGTGAAAAATACGGTTGTGGAAGTCCGGATTGTACCGTAGGTTGTGATTGTGACCGTTATATGGAAATCTGGAATAACGTATTTACGCAGTTTGATAATGATGGAAATAACAACTATACAGAACTAGCACAGAAAAATATTGATACAGGTATGGGTCTTGAACGTCTTGCATGTATTGTACAAGATGTGGATTCTATGTTCGACGTAGATACGTTGTTTGCACTTCGTTCACACGTATGTCAGCTCGCAAATGCAGAATATGGTAAGGATTACAATACAGATGTATCTGTTCGTGTAATCACAGACCATATTCGTTCTGTGACATTTATGATTTCGGATGGTATTACACCATCTAACAGCGGACGTGGATATGTTCTTAGAAGACTTCTTCGCCGTGCATGTCGTCATGGAAGAATTCTTGGTATTGAAGGCAAATTCCTTGTGACACTTGCGCAGACTGTAATCGATGGATCTAAGGATGGGTACCCTGAATTAGAAGAAAAGAA
>JAZRCJ010000043.1:0-34451 GCA_045659705.1 Faecalimonas sp. | reverse complement strand
GCTTGGAAATAAGACAATCGTGACAAATGGTGACCAGACAGATACGATTTACGAAGGTATGGACAAGCAGCTTACATTTGAGCAGTCACTTCGCTGTCGCGAGTTTGAGCCGGACGGACCAAACTACACACCACGTATTTCAGGTATCATGCATATTGAAAATGGAACATTCAACTATGCGATGTCTATCTTAAAAAGCAACAATGGTAATCCGGATGCTTGCAATCGATATACATTTGCATATGAAAATCCAGTGGCAGGAGAAGGACATTTTATTCATACTTATAAATGTGACGGAAATCCACTTCCAAGCTTTGAGGGCGAACCAAAATGGATCACAGTGCCGAACGACATTGACGAATTTACGACAACATTGTGGAACAGCCTGAATGAAGAAAATAAAGTTTCCTTATTTGTACGTTACATTGACATTGCATCAGGAACTTATGAGACAAAGATTGTAAATAAAAATAAGTAGGAGTACATAAAATGAGAGAATTAGAATTAAAATATGGTTGTAACCCAAATCAGAAGCCTTCTAAAATCTATATGAACGAAGGCGAACTTCCGATTAAAGTGTTGTCAGGAAGACCGGGATACATTAACTTTTTGGATGCATTTAACGGTTGGCAGTTAGTAAAAGAATTAAAGAAAGCGACGGGACTTCCGGCAGCGACATCCTTTAAGCATGTTTCACCGGCAGGTGCAGCAGTAGGTCTACCGCTTGATGAGACATTGGCTAAGATTTATTGGGTAGATAATGCAGAAGAATTATCACCACTTGCTTGCGCATATGCAAGAGCAAGAGGCGCAGACAGAATGTCTTCTTTCGGTGATTTCATTTCCTTGTCTGATGTGTGTGATGTGGCAACAGCAAAATTAATCAAACCGGAAGTTTCTGACGGTGTGATTGCTCCGGGATATGAACCGGAAGCATTAGAAATTTTAATGCAGAAGAAAAAAGGGAACTATGCCGTAATCGAGATCGATCCGAATTACGAGCCAAACCCGATCGAGCATAAAGAAGTGTTCGGCATTGTGTTTGAACAGGGACGTAACGAACTTGTGATTGATGACGAATTGTTGTCAAACATTGTGACAGAAAATAAAGAAATACCGGAACTTGCAAAGATTGACCTTGCAATTGCGCTTATTACATTAAAATATACACAGTCTAACTCTGTATGCTATGCAAAAGGTGGACAGGCAATTGGTATCGGTGCAGGACAGCAGTCACGTATTCACTGTACACGTCTTGCAGGACAGAAAGCAGACAATTGGTGGCTTCGTCAATCGCCACAGGTATTAGGACTTGAATTTGTAGATGGAATTGGTCGAGCAGATCGCGACAATTCGATTGATTTATATATTGGCGATGAATATGAGGATGTACTTGCAGAAGGTACATGGCAGAATATCTTCAAAGTAAAACCACCGGTATTTACAAGAGAAGAAAAAAGAGCATGGCTTGATAAGATGACAGACGTGGCACTTGGTTCGGATGCGTTCTTCCCATTTGGCGATAACATTGAACGCGCTCATAAGAGTGGAGTAAAATACATTGCACAACCAGGTGGTTCTGTGCGTGATGACCATGTAATCAGCACATGTAATAAATATGATATGGCGATGGCATTTACAGGTATTCGTTTATTCCATCATTAATATAATGAATCAAAGGGAGGATTCTTAATATGGGAAAATATTTTGGTACAGATGGTTTTCGAGGAGAAGCTAACGTGGCACTTACTGTAGAACATGCTTTTAAAGTGGGACGTTTCTTGGGATGGTACTATGGACAGGAACATAAAGCGAGAGTTGTGATTGGTAAGGATACTAGAAGAAGCAGTTATATGTTTGAGGATGCATTATCTGCAGGTCTTACAGCATCGGGAGCTGACGTATATTTGCTTCATGTAACGACAACGCCGAGTGTATCTTATGTGACCCGTACAGAAGAATTTGACTGTGGTATTATGATTTCTGCAAGCCACAACGTGTTCTACGATAACGGAATTAAGATTATCAATGCAAAAGGACATAAATTAGAGGCAGAAGTAGAAGAAAAGATTGAAGCATATATTGATGGTGCGTGGGGAGAAATCCCATATGCAACTAGAGAGAACGTAGGACGTACCGTTGACTTCTCTGCAGGACGTAACCGCTATATCGGACATTTGATTTCGATGGCAACTCGTTCCTTTAAAGAAAAACGAGTAGGTATTGATTGTTCCAACGGAAGTGCTTCTACTATTGCAAAAAGCGTATTTGATGCGCTCGGAGCAAAGACATATGTGATTAATGATGAGCCGGACGGAACGAACATTAATCGAGATTGCGGTTCTACCCATATTGAAAAATTGCAGGCATTTGTAAAAGAAAAACAGTTGGATGTAGGGTTTGCCTATGACGGTGATGCGGACAGATGTTTGGCGGTAGATGAAAACGGAAAACTCGTAGACGGTGATTTGATTCTTTATGTTTGTGGAAAATACTTGAAAGAACAAGGAAGACTCAACGGTGACACTATCGTTACAACGATTATGTCTAATATCGGTCTTTATAAGGCTTGTGATAAAGTGGGTCTTAAATATGAAAAAACAGCCGTGGGTGACAAATATGTTTATGAAAATATGGTGCAAAACAATTATTCACTCGGCGGAGAACAGTCAGGCCATATTATTTTCAGCAAATACGCCACAACAGGTGACGGTATTTTGACTTCCCTTCTTATGATGGAAGTAATGCTTGAAAAGAAGCAGTCGCTTGCAAAACTCACTGAGGAAGTAAAGATATTCCCACAGCTTCTTAAGAATGTCAGAGTTTCTGACAAAAAGACAGCAAGAGAAAATCCTGCAGTTGTAGCAGCCATTGAGGAAGTTACACAAAAACTTGGTGATAATGGACGTATATTGGTTCGTGAAAGCGGTACAGAGCCGGTGATTCGAGTGATGGTAGAAGCACCGAGCAATGCGCACTGTGAAGCCTACGTAAATCAAGTGATTGCGGTAATGGATGAACAAGGATTAATAGTAGAATAAAGAAAAGCAATGAATGACATCTGTGATTGAGGTATATACTATTTGCAAAAAAGAAAAGGAGCAAATGGATGTATAAATGTATACCAATCACAGATGTTTTTGCGAGAGAGATTCTAGATTCCCGCGGGAATCCGACCATAGAAGTGGAAGTACTGGCAGGAGAAACCTATTTGGGGAGAGCAGCGGTGCCGTCCGGCGCCTCTACCGGAAAATATGAGGCCGTGGAGCTCAGGGATAAGGATTGCCGCTATCACGGAAAAGGGGTAAAACGTGCGGTGGATCATGTCAATGCAGTTCTGGCACCGGAGATTATCGGGATGAATGTGCTAGACCAGATTGGGATTGACAAGGCACTTATCAAAAAAGATGGGACAAAGAATAAGGAGAACCTTGGGGCAAACGCAATCCTTGGCATTTCTCTTGCAGTAGCTAGAGCTGGGGCAAAAGCTATGGGGCAACCGCTTTATGCTTATCTCGGCGGTGTCCATACAAGAAAATTACCAATTCCTATGATGAATATTTTAAATGGGGGACGTCACGCGGACAATTCGGTGGATTTCCAAGAACTGATGATTATGCCGATAGGCGCGAACTCTATGAAAGAAGCCATCCGTATGTGTGCGGAAGTATATGCCCAGTTGAAGGATATTTTAAAGAAAAAAGGATTACAGACGGCGGTTGGAGATGAAGGTGGATTTGCACCGGATTTTGCAGATACGAAAGAAGCGCTTCGAACCATTATAGAGGCAGTTTCACAGGCAGGATATGAAAAAGGGAAGGATATCGTGATTGCTATTGATGCCGCGGCTTCGGAGTTTTATAATCAAGAATTTAAAAAATATGTTTTTGAAGGAGAAAGCAAGATGCAAGGGGAGCGGGTGATTCGTTCCACGGAAGAAATGATCGATTATTATGCGGATTTAATAGAAGAATTTCCAATTGTTTCTATAGAAGACCCGCTAGATGAGGAGGATTGGGAAGGCTGGGAACTTCTTACGACGAGACTTGGCAATGAGGTACAGCTTGTGGGAGATGATTTGTTTGTCACAAACAGCGAGAGACTTTTGTACGGTATCGATAACCATGCGGCAAATGCCATCTTAATTAAGGTGAATCAGATCGGGACACTTACGGAAAGTTTGCATGCCATAGAAATTGCCAAGAATGCCGGGTATAATACCATCATTTCACACCGTTCGGGCGAAACGGAAGATACGTTCATCGCTGATTTGGCCGTTGCATGCAACGCAGGTCAGATAAAAACAGGTGCACCTTGTAGGGGAGAGCGTACGGCAAAATATAACCAACTTCTTCGAATTGAAGAATATATGGGAGAAAATTGTGAATTTTCCAAAGATTCCTTTAAAATATTAGTGTGATAAAGCGGAAAATCCTTGACTTTTTCGCTTTATAATTGTATGATAAACGGTGTTAATTGTTTATCGTGCGTAAATTTAGAGTTAAATGCATGTGTAGCCGAAGTGACTGAACACGTAGTTTAACTCTTTTTTGATGATATCGCGAAATAGAAAAAAGGAGTAGAAAAATATGTTAAAGTACATTGGAAAACGTCTTGTGATGGCACTGGTTACTATATTTGTAGTGGCATCTTTGACATTCTTTGTTATGAATCTTGTTCCTGGTGGCCCATTCATTTCCGAAAAGGCAATTTCGCCAGAAGCAACTGCTGCATTGGAAGCAAAATATGGTTTGGATAAACCATTGTATCAGCAGTACCTTACTTATATGGGAGATGCACTTCACGGTGATTTCGGCGACAGCTTGAAACAACGTGGACGTACGGTTGCGGAGATTATTGCAACAAAATTCCCTGTTTCTGCAAAAGTAGGGGGACTCGCTGTTCTTGTATCACTGTTGATTGGTGTACCGTTAGGTTGTGTTTCTGCATTGAACCGTGGAAAAGTGGTAGATAATGCGATTATTGTAATTGCAACTTGTGGTATAGCAGTGCCAAGTTTTGTGGTTTGTACGTTATTACTTTATATTTTTGGTGTGCATTTGAGTGTATTGCCTACATATGGTCTTACCTCATGGCAGCATTACATCATGCCGGTTATTGCACTTTCTTTTTATCCGACAGCGTACATTACACGTTTGATGCGTTCTTCTATGCTTGATGTACTTGGTCAAGATTATATGCGTACTGCAAAGGCAAAAGGACTTTCTCAGACTGTTTCTTTGTTTAAGCACGCACTTAGAAATGCAATTTTGCCAGTTGTAACATATGTAGGGCCGATGCTCGCATATACAATCAGTGGTAGCTTTATCGTAGAAAAGATTTTTACAATCCCGGGACTTGGTGGGGAATTTATCGGTTCCATCACAGCTCGTGATTATACAATCATTATGGGAACGACCATTTTCCTTGCAACATTGATGGTTATTATTAACGTGCTCGTGGACATTGTGTATACATTAGTTGACCCACGTATCAAGCTGAAGTAGAAAGGAGAAAATAGTATGATGGATCCAATGAGAAATTATAGTCCGGAAGATTTTCTCCCGGCAAGTGATGATGAAAAACAAAGTCTCGTGATTATGCGCGAGAGCGTAAGTTTTTGGAAAGATGGTTTAAGAAGATTATTAAAGAATAAGATTGCTATGGTCAGTCTTTTCGTAATTATAGTAGTTATGTTTTTCTCATTTATCGTACCAAGTTTTTATCCGTACGATTATGAGACACAGATTAAAGGAGCAAGAAACCTTGCGCCATTTGAATTTTCCGAAGAAGAACAGGCGAGAATTGATGCAGGTGAGGATTTATTCCCACATGTTCTTGGAACAGATAAGATGGGCCGTGACTATGCGATTCGTGTGATGATGGGAAGCCGTATTTCTCTTATTGTAGGTCTTGTGGCAGCAGTGATTATTTTAATTATCGGTTCTATATATGGTTCGGTTGCCGCATTTTTCGGCGGTTGGGTGGATATTATTATGATGCGTATTGTCGATATCATATATACCATCCCGGATATTTTATTGATTATCCTATTGTCTGTATCCATTAAAGAACCACTGGATTTATTATCAGAAAAGCCAGGCTTTGAGTGGATGAATGTCATCGGACCGAATATGATCAGTATCTTTATCGTATTTGCCCTTTTGTATTGGGTTGGTATGGCACGTATGGTACGAAGCCAGATTTTGATTTTGAAAGAAAGTGAATACGTTACAGCTGCAAAAGCGCTTGGAGCAAGCAATGGACGTATTATTAGAAAGCATTTGCTTACAAACTGTGTAGGTACTTTGATTGTCATGACAACACTTCAGATTCCGTCATCTATCTTTACAGAAAGCTTTTTGTCTTTCTTGGGACTAGGTGTTGCAGTGCCGCTTCCGTCACTTGGTTCTTTGGCGGGGGATGCAATTAATGGGCTTAACACATATCCACATTTGTTGTTTATCCCGGCACTTTTAATCAGTTTGATTATTTTGAGTTTTAACCTTTTCGGCGATGGTCTTCGCGATGCATTTGACCCGAAATTGAAACATTAAAGAAAGGAAGCGTATTTATGAGTGAATATTTATTGAATATACAAGACGAACGCCTCTCTTTCTTTACTCCGGCAGGAGAAGTAAAGGCACTAAATGGAGTGTCTATCCATTTGGAAGAAGGAGAAGTGCTTGGTATCGTTGGGGAAAGTGGTTCCGGTAAATCCGTAACAGCGTACAGCCTTATGGGCCTTACCGCACACCCTGGTAAATTAATTGGTGGTACATTGGACTTTAATGGTCACCGTGTCAATGATATGACAGAAAAAGAGATGCGTAAGATGCGCGGTAATGAAGTGTCTATCATTTTCCAGGACCCGATGACAAGTTTGAATCCGGTATATACGATCGGAAACCAGATTGAAGAAGTAATTCGTCTTCATACAGACAAGACGAAAAAAGAAGCGCGTGAAAGAGCAAGAGAGTTATTGGAATTAGTAGGAATTAATGAGCCGGATAAGCGTTTGAAACAGTATCCGCACGAATTGTCAGGTGGTATGCGTCAGCGTATTATGATTGCCATTGCACTTGCCTGCGAGCCAAAGCTCTTGATTGCAGATGAGCCGACTACGGCGCTTGATGTTACCATCCAGGCTCAGATTTTGGAATTAATGATGGAATTGAAAGATAAGCTTGGAATGGCGATTATCATGATTACACATGACCTTGGTATCGTGGCAAGTACTTGTGAGAAAATTGCCGTTATGTATGCAGGTAATATCGTGGAATACGGTACTACAGATGATATTTTCTATCGTCCGAAACACGAGTATACAAAAGGTCTTATCCGTAGCATTCCAAGAATGGATGCCACAGAACATGAGAGACTTATTCCGATTGAAGGAACACCGGTAGATATGTTAAACCCACCGAAGGGATGTAAATTTGCTTCCCGTTGTGATTCTTGTATGAAGATTTGTTTGGATGAAATGCCACCGAAGACACAGTTTGACGATGTGCATTATACACATTGCTGGTTAAACCAGAAAGCAGAATGGGAAGGAGGTACTGCAAATGAGTGATGAATTAGTAAAAGTGGAGCACCTGAAGCAGTATTTTCCGGCAGGTGGATTTGGTAAGAATAAAAAGTATGTAAAAGCAGTAGATGATGTTTCTTTTGCCATTAAAAAGGGGGAAACATTAGGTCTTGTAGGGGAATCCGGTTGTGGTAAGACAACAACAGGAAGAACCTTACTTCGCTTGTATGAACCGACAGCAGGTCGTATCACATACGACGGAGAGGTGATCTACGACAGCGGACTGGAAAACGAAGATGGAACAAAGAGCAAGAAGGTATCTGCTAATATGCTTCCATATCGCCGCAAGATGCAAATCGTATTCCAGGATCCATACGCAAGTTTGGACCCACGTATGACGGTAGGCGATATCGTAGGTGAGGCAATTGACATTCATAAGCTTGCAAAGAACAAAGAAGACCGTTATAATCAAATTATATCTTTATTGGAAAAAGTAGGATTAAACTCCGAACATGCGAACCGCTATCCACACGAATTCTCTGGTGGACAAAGACAGCGTGTTGGTATTGCACGTGCATTGGCAGTAAATCCAGAATTTATCGTATGTGATGAACCGATTTCTGCTCTTGACGTATCCATTCAGGCTCAGGTTGTAAATATGTTTGAAGATTTACAAGAGTCTATGGGACTTACCTACCTTTTCATTGCACATGATTTGTCTGTTGTAAAACATATCTCAGACAGAATCGGTGTTATGTACCTTGGAAAATTGGTGGAATTGGCAGATAGTTATGAACTTTGCTTCCGCAGTTTGCACCCATATACAAAGAGTTTGATTTCGGCGATTCCGGTGGCAGATCCGATTGTTGCCAGAGCAAACAAACGTATTGTATTAGAGGGTGATGTTCCAAGTCCATTGAACCCGCCGTCAGGTTGTCGTTTCCGTACACGCTGTCCGTATGCAGATGAGCGTTGTGCATGTGAAGAACCAGAATTTAAAGAGGCTTCAAAAGGACATTGGGTAGCTTGTCATCACTTAGACAAGGTGAACTAATTATGGTATCTTTCCGCGAAAGCGGTTGGAACAATATATTTTAAAAGGAGGATTTTTCTTATGAAAAAGAGAGTACTTTCCCTTGTATTAGCAGTTGCTATGGTTGCAGCTCTTGTAATGGGTTGTGGCGAAAAGAAAACAACTGATGATACAAACAAAAAAGCTGAAAAACAGCTTACAGTACAGATCGGACCAAACCCAGAAACAATCGACCCTGCACTCAACTCAGCAGTTGATGGTGGTAATATGATTTTACACACATTCGAATGTCTATTGGCATATGATCAAGATGGTAAAATTGTTGGTGGTCAGGCAGAAAAATGGGAACAGTCAGAAGATGGTCTTACATGGACATTCACACTTCGTGACGGACTTAAATGGTCTGATGGTACAGACATCACAGCTGAAGACTTTGTTTACAGCTGGCAGCGTGTTTGTGACCCTAAGACAGCTGCACCTTATGCTGAAACAGTATTAGGTATGGTTGAAGGTTACGACAAAGCTATCGCAGGTGAAGTAGAAGCACTTGGCGTAAAAGCAGTTGATGCAAAAACATTGGAAGTAAAATTATCTGCTCCATGTACATTCTTCGACAGCTTAGCAGCATTTGCTACACTTAGCCCAGTACAGAAGAAAACAATCGAAGAAAACGGTGATGCTTGGGCAACAAAAGCTGAAACATACGTTTCTAACGGTGCTTTCACTGTAACAGAATGGGTACCAGATTCACACATTATCGTAAGCAAGAACGAAAACTACTGGAACAAAGATGCAATCAAGCTTGACAGCATCAAATTCGTATTGATGGAAGATGCTAACGCAGCTTACAGCGCATATAAGAATGGCGACGTTCTTATGATCAAAGACGTTCCTACAGAAGAAATTCCAAGCTTAGAAGGAAATGATGAATTCAAGGTAGAAACAATCTGTGGTACTTACTACATCTCATTAAATGATGCAAAAGCACCATTTGATAATGTAAACATTCGTAAAGCATTAAGCCTTGCAATCGACAGAGCATATGTTGCAGGCGAAATCATGCAGGGAACATACCAGCCGGCTTACAACTTCATGGGTCCAGGTTGGGCAGATCCAGTAGGTGGCGAATTTATGGCTAACGCTAACGGCGGAAAGACATACATCAGCGAAGACTACGAAGCAAACCTTGCAGAAGCTAAGAAATTAATGGAAGCTGAAGGATACTCAGCTGACAACATGATGAAATTCACATACTCTACAAACGATGCTGGATACCACAAAGCAGTTGCTGAATACTTACAGCAGGCTTGGAAAGACATCTATGTAGATGTGAAAGTAGAAGTAGTTGAATGGTCAAGCTTCACACCAATGCGTCGTCAGGGACAGTATGATGCATCTCGTAACGGTTGGGTAGCTGACTACTTTGACCCATCTAACATGTTAGATTTATTATACTCTACAAACGGAAACAACGATGGTAAATTTGAAGATGCACAATATGATGCAGCAATGGAAACATCTCGTACAACTGTAGATGCAGAAGCTCGTTCTGCAGCTCTTCACCAGGCAGAAGATGTATTGATGGAAAAAGCAGCTTGTATCCCAGTAGCATACTACACAGACTTCTGGTTACAGAGTCCAAAGATTACAGGTATGTGGCATACAGCAACAGGATACTGGTATTTCCACTTTGCTGATATTGCTGAATAATATTAGTGCCTTGTTGAAACAAGTATAAATGAAATGCCTCGAGCGATTGCTCGGGGCATTTTTGTGTAATAGATTGCTTGACATTATCGTAAAAAATTACGAAAATAAAAGCATAACAGGCAAAGGCGGGAGAACAAACGATGAGATTTTTAGAACAAAGCAAATTGAAAGCAGTTACATTCAGCTACGATGATGGTACTGTACAGGATATTCAGCTGATAGAATTGTTAAATAAATATGGTTTAAAAAGTACGTTTAATATAAATTCTGAGCTATTAGGTCAGCGTGGAATATTGGACAGGGAAGGTAAACTAATTTGTATAAGTTTCATCCGAATGTGTCTTGGGTTATAGATTATGAACGCTTAATGAAGATGGGCGAAGAGTTCGTTGCGTTGAAGGCAACAAAACCACAGATTTTCTATATTTATGGTCATTCCTTTGAGATGGAGTATGCATCTGATAACTGGAGCAAGTTAGAAGAATTCTTTAAGTTGATTAGTAATAGAGAAGATATTTTCTACGGTACAAATGCACAAGTGCTGTTGTAAAAATGGAATTGAGGGTGATTGGTTTCTTCAAGAGAAACTATCGCCCTTTTTCATTGCTAATATTTTTGTTTTGTGCTACTATAAAAAGAGTGGAAAAGTATGGAATAACGGAGGTATAGACATATGGAACAATATAAGAAAGAGTTTATCGAATTTGCTTAATTCACTTTTTAAAACCTCCCAAAAAGCTCGAAAACCCAATGTTTTCAAGGGTTTGTTAGTGTTTTGGCAAAAATGCAAAAGTATCGTATTTTATCGGAAATTGATGTAGTTTTACACCAAAATGGTGTAGTAAATGGTGTAGTAGATCCGGGAATGGAAACATTAAATATCGCAGAGAGAATAAGGCGAAAAAAGGAAAGTAGGTTCAACTAATTGGCTCACTTTCACAAAAAATGGTATTTGAAAAAGCAAATTAAAGATTTTAAAACGGTGGTATTTTTGTGTCTTTTTTGATATTATAATATTAACTATGAAATGAAAGGAGGAGTTGTCATGCCAACAGTAAATGTAAATATACAGCCTGCAATTATTAATTGGGCTCTTAGCCAGACGAGTGAGGAAAAATTGGGTGTAAAAATGATGGAAATTATTAAACATTGGTTGGATGGAACAAAGATTCCTACTTTCAGTCAGATTGAAGATTTTAGCAAAAAATCTCATATTCCATTAGGTTACTTCTTTTTACAGACGCCACCCGTTGAACAAATTAGGTTACTGGAATACAGGACACTGGATAGTCTTGAACTGGCAAATCCAAGTAGAAATTTAATTGATATCATTCATGAAATGGAAACTATTCAAGATTGGATGATAGATTATCGGAAAGAAATGAACTGTGATGTAAGCTGTGTTGCAAATAGTTTGAATGGTGAAACAGATATAGCAACAATAGCAGACAGTGTTCGAAAAGACTTAGGACTGAGTATTGATTGGTATCGAGAATGTGGAAGTCCTTTAGAGGCATTTAACAGATTGAGGGGACTTTTAGAAGAATGCGGTGTAATCGTTATGATGAGTGGTATTGTAGGGAAAAACACGCATCGTGCTTTGAATATTAATGAATTTAGAGCATTTGCAATGGTAAATGAGTGGGCTCCACTTATTTTTATTAATGCAGCGGACTCCGTAGCTGGACGTTTATTTTCCTTGTTGCACGAGATGGTTCACATTTGGCTTGGTGAAAGCGATTTGTACAATAACATAAGATATTCTACCGAGAAGGTCAATGCAATAGAAATTATATGCAACGCCGTGGCAGGAGAGATACTTGTTCCTAGACGAGAATTTGTTGAATGCTGGAAGAAAGTTGCAAATGATGATATATATCTTAAAATAAAAGAGTTAGCAAAATATTTCCGTTGTAGTGAAAGTGTACTTGCAAGAAGAGCATTTGATAACAAAAAGATAGATAAAACTATTTATGAACAAGTGGTATCTGATTCAATTAAGGCTTACATTGAAAACAAGCAGGAAAAGAGCTCTGGAGGAGATTATTATAGGGTTGCACGTAGTAAGTTGGATGGAGTATTTGTAAGGGCTTTATGCGAAAGTGTAAATAGAGGGAGAACCTCTTATACGGAAGCCTATCGTTTAACAAACACTACCAGTAAAACATTTTCTGAAGTTGCAAGCGGACTAGGAGGTGTTTTATGGTAAAGGGACCTGAAAAATTTTTGATTGATGCAGATACTTTAATATCGGCTGCAAGATTGTATTATGCATATGATTTGGCACCCTCTTTTTGGGAACTCTTTGGTAAAAAAATTAAAGAGGGAAATGTCATTCTGTTAGATATGGTCAAAAATGAGATTGACAAAGGACAGGATGAGTTGCAGAAATGGATAATGGAGAAACAAGAGGATTTACAAGTGTGCAATCATATTGATCCAGAGATCATTCCTAAATATGCGGAGATTATGCAGTATATTCATGAATGTGGTTTTTATAATGGTAAAGGATTAGATGGTTGGGCCAAAAATGATGTGGCTGATCCTTGGCTTGTTGCTACAGCAGCGGCCAAAGGATATACACTAATTACTTTTGAACAATCAGCTGGTCTGCTAAATTCAAAGAATAAAAGCGGAAAAGTGAAAATTCCTGATGTGGCAAGTCACTTTGGCGTTAAGGTAGGTAACTTATATTATATGATGCGTCAACTCGGAATTAGGATATAATTAAATAGTCATGGTTAGAAGTATTAGTTGGAATTTTGACGTGTTGTTCTGTCATGTATTCTCATAAAATTAAAAGTGGATGGAAATTTAGATTCATAATATCAGGAGGTACGATTATGACAATGATAACAATAATAAAAGGCATTATGGTGGGTACGGGCGTTTCTGGGAATTTGTACAAAATGTGCAGGAACAAACTGATGAAGAATAACTAATACGACATGAAGAAAGCCGCAGGTTCAATTCCTGCAATTCCCATAGGAGCTACATAGTAGCTCCTTTTTTGTTGGCTTTGATGGTTTTGAATTTGTTTTGCGTCAAATAAAAGGAATATGAAAGGTTATGGAAAAGAAATTTTTAATAAAATGGCAAAAGGTATAAAATACTGCGATAGACGGATAAAGATGGTTGAACCTAGAAGAACTTAGGGGCTATAGAAGAGTAAAAAAGGGTATTGATAATAACGGTGAATACTATGCTCAAGGTGGGAAATGGTATCAAAAGATAATCCCAAAATGATACCACTGCAAAAAAGTGGTATCAAAAGATAATCCCAAAATGATACCACTTAAAAAATTTGGTATCAAAAAGTAATCCCAAAATGATACCACCCTAAAAAAGTGGTATTAAAAGGTAATCCCAAAAGTAATACCACAGTAAAATATGAGGGGGTTTTAGGGGTTTTCCCCTAACAAGAGGCATTTGTCAGACAAAATGCGTATCTTGCGATGGTTATTTTACAATAGAAATGTCTAACATATAAAAGGAACAAAAAAGGATGAAGAGGAATAAAACGACGGGAATGAAATTAGCGGCGAAAGAAAGACATTGTGAATGTGAAACTCTAGAGCGTCAAGCAATTGATGAATTGTGTGAGAGAGGTGAAAATCTTACTTATGTGAGGGTGACCGAGGTTTCTGGTGTTTCGCGAGCGACACCTTATAACATAGAATCTGTAAAAAAGAAAATTGGAAAAATAAAGATTTCGCAAAGCAGGGAGCGTAGCTATATACAAAGAAAAATTGATATTGAAAAAAAGGAGAGAGAGCAGTTGCGTGTTATGGGATTTAAATGTTAAAAGAAACGGCTATACATTTATTGTTTTATTAATGTATAGTCGTTTTTTGTATGATGATATCTGTCGACTAATTTCAAAGAAAGTAGTTATGACTATAACACCTATTCAAAAATTAATGTTCCAAAATCGCATGGGCGATGAAAGTCATCGGTTTCGGTAATTCTGTTCCATACAAGATAATGTTGATTAGGAGATATTTCCTTACATTTATAAAAGTTAGCACGCATTGTTTTTCCTGAAGATGGCGCGAAATCAGGAAAAAATCTGCGAACAAAAGAGAAGGGAATTTGATATGTGAGTTCCCAACCGTCGCAAGTCATGTAAACCTTTGTGTGAAACAAATCATGTTCGTTTAATATCAGACGAACTAAATCGTAGCGACTACTACCGATACCAAGATACATGCAACAGTTTGGATTTATTTCTACATTAAAATAGCGAGTATCGCCCAATATAGGTGAAAAGAAAAATTCCAGACAACTGTCCTCACAAGGGTTTCCCAATACATCTGTATGTTCGGCACGAATATCCGTCTCGGTGGTGACAAACCTTATATAGAGATGATGGTTGTCATAGCATATTTGAGCAGTGGCCGTCACATCTCCAAGGGGAGTCCACTCCATATATTCCATAGATAGTTTGGGGATTTGAACCCAGTCTAAAGAGTCAGGCTTTTTTAAAATGGTATATGTTTTCATGGTAGTTCCTTTCAATCCAATCATTTACGAAGTGTTTTCATATAGTTTTTAGGTGAAATCCCATATTTCTTTTTGAAACAGTTTGAAAAATATAAAGGATTTTCGTATCCCACAGAGAGGGAAATAAGTTTTACTTGTGAAATCCCATCTTTCATCATTTGTAATGCTTTTTCGAGTCGGTAGTTAGTAATATATTCGGTAGGAGAGACACCGTCATTTTCCATAAAAAGTCGATACAAATACGAACGTTCAACACCTATTTTCTGTGCCAATTCTGATACGCGAAGGGTATGTCGATAGGCATTTAAAGAGATATAATTTTTTGCAATATATAAGTAGTTGATACTAGATGTGTTTGATTTAGAAGGATATAGACTCATATAACGAGCAAAGAGAACACGGAGTAGACCGGCGTTGTACAATTGGTCCTGTATCAAATGCGTATTAACAGAAAACTTACTATATATTTCACCTATTTCTTTGCAAGCAGGGCTTACAGGATGTTCCAAAAAGCCAGTTAAAGAGATTAGGTTCTTGGCCTCTGTGCCAATAAAATCGACCCATTTATATATCCATGGATCATCGGTGTCTGTGTAATAAGAAACGGTAGTGCCAGGAAGAATCAAAAAACTTTCACCAGCATGGAGCTCATAGATGTTGCCGTGAACTTCATAATATCCTTTTCCGGAGACAACATAATGTAGTATGTATTCGTTACGTATATAAGGTTCACAAGATTTATGAACACAGTCCGTTTCATCTGTGCAGGCTGTAACAGTCAAAGATTGGTCTTTTAACATAGCGGAACACCTCCAAAAAACAACAAAATTATATATTTATGCAACAATTATAATATATACAAGAATTTTCGTAAATAGTAAAATGATGAAAAGAGTATGGTTATTTGCGAATATTTTGGTAAAAAATGCCTAAAATTACAATATTATACATTGGATTTAAGCAAATTTAACATTTACAATTAAAACACAAAAAGTATGATTTTAAGATAGCACTATATATTCCTATAGTTGATAAAATTGCAAAAAATTATAGTTAAAGGATGGGGATTATGATACGCGTTGATGAACAAAACCAATATTTTTATTTGCATACCCAAAATACAACTTACGTTATGAGTGTTTTTAAAGAAGAATTATTGCTCCATTTATATTGGGGGAAGCGTCTATATAATGACATTTACTGCAATTACGATCGAGAAATGGGGGTATATAATTTTACACCTTGGGATTATGCACCATACTCATCGGATATTTTGCCATTAGAATACCCAACTTATGGAAGCGCAGATCTTCGACGACCAGGTTTTTGCGCAACTTATGAGGACGGAAGTAGTATTACGAAGTTGGTATACAAAGATTATCAGATTTTTGAAGGAAAGATGTCTTTAGAAGGGCTTCCTGCAACATATAGTGAGCAAGGCGACTGTGTGCAAACATTAATTATTCGCTTGTGTGATGAAGTGAAGAATATAGATGTAATTCTCTCTTATACAGTTTTTGAAGAATTAGATGCACTTGCTAGAAGTGTCAAGATTGTCAATCGTGGAGAGCGTCTAGAATTAGATACTGCGCTCAGTGCTTGTGTGGATTTTTATGGCATGCCGGAGAGTGATGTGGTTCATTTGGATGGTGCATGGGCAAGAGAACGAAACATTACACGAAGTCCTATCGTGTGGGGCAATCAGAATATTGAAAGCCGCCACGGAGCAAGTAGTCATATCCATAATCCGTTTCTTTCAGTATGTGATAAGGATGCCACGGAAAATCACGGAAATGTGTATGGATTTAGTTTGATTTACAGCGGAAATTTTACTGCCGGAATAGAACGCAGTCAATTCAATTGTGGCAGAGCATATATCGGTATTAATCCATTTCAGTTTAAGTGGATATTAGACACAGGAGAGAGTTTCCAGACACCGGAAGCAGTGTTGGTATATTCAGACGAAGGTTTTGGGAAATTGTCAAGAATTTATCATAAGTTGTACCGCACGAGATTATGTAGAGGAAAGTATCGCGATGCGCAACGGTTTGTGTTGTTGAACAATTGGGAAGCGACCTATTTTGATTTTAATGAAGATAAGATTGTAGCAATTGCAGAAAAAGCCTCTCAAATAGGAATTGACACGATGGTCCTTGACGATGGTTGGTTTGGAAAACGAAATGATGATACGAGTAGTCTTGGAGATTGGTATGAGAATCCGGAAAAATTACCAAATGGATTACAAGGACTGGCAGACAGAATCAATGCATTAGGAATGCGTTTTGGTTTGTGGTTTGAACCGGAGATGGTAAGTCCGGGAAGCAATCTTTTGGAGTTACATCCGGATTGGATATTGCACACACCTGGGAGAACATCATCACTGTCTAGGTTTCAGTATGTATTAGATCTTTCACGTAAGGATGTATGCGAGTATATCATTGAGACGTTGAGCGAGATTCTGGCAAAGGCAAATATCGAATATGTCAAATGGGACATGAATCGGTATATGACGGAAGTGGGTTCTGCGATTCTTCCAAAGGAGAGACAATGTGAAGTTACTCACCGATATATGCTGGGACTTTATTATATATTAGAGACAATCACATCGCGTTTTCCAAATGTGCTATTTGAAGGATGTGCCGGTGGTGGTGGAAGATTTGATCCAGGAATGCTTCATTATATGCCACAGATTTGGACAAGTGATGACAGTGATGCCGTAGAACGAATGGCCATTCAGTATGGGACAAGTATGGTTTATCCGTATTCGTCAATGGGAGCGCATGTGTCTGCGTGTCCGAATCATCAATTGGGACGTACAACACCATTTGAGAAAAGATGCAATGTTGCTATGCCTGGGCAATTCGGATTTGAATTGGATTTGAACGAATGTACAAAAGAGGAGTTGGAGATTGCAAAGAATGCAATTGCACAGTATCGGGAATTACAAGAAGTATTTCATTATGGCGATTGCTATCGCTTGAAATCACCCTTTGAGTATGATTTTGCAGCGATTCAATTTATTTCCGAAGATAAGAGCTGCGTAATTTTGAGCATCGAAAGCCAAAAAGCAATTGCCAATGCATATGACGAGTATATTCGCATGGAAGGATTAGAAGCAACGGCTCATTATGAATGTAATGGCGAACAATATGGCGGAGATTATCTTATGAATCGAGGCGTATATTTTAAAAATGACCAAGAGCATAGTAGCAAAATGTTCGTGTTTAAAAAACTATAAAATTTTCATCAATGATAAGGAAGGGAAAAGAACATGGTAAAAATAGTTTTTTTAGGTGCGGGAAGCACCGTGTTTGTGAAAAATGTGGTAGGTGATTGTATTTTCACTCCAGAAATAGGAGAGTTTGAGGTAGCATTATTTGATATCGATTTGAAGCGAATGGATGAGTCGAGAAGAATGTTGGAGTATCTCAATGGAAAATATGAAGGAAAAGCGGTAATTCGTACATATGTAAATCGAAAAGAAGCATTAAAGGGTGCAGATTTTGTCGTGAATGCCATTCAGGTTGGAGGATATAAGCCATGTACAGTGACTGATTTCGAAGTTCCTAATAAGCATGGGCTTAGACAAACAATTGGAGATACATTGGGAATTGGAGGGATTTTCAGAGCATTGAGAACTCTTCCGGTTCTAGATGAATTTGTGGAAGATGTGATGGAAGTATGTCCAGATGCATGGTTTCTCAATTATGTAAATCCAATGGCTATCTTAACCGGATATTTGCAGAGATTTACGCCAATGAAAACGATTGGTTTGTGTCACAGTGTTCAGGTGTGTGTACCAGACCTTTTGGAAACTGTAGGTATGTCGGATTATGCAGACAAATGTATATATGATATTGCAGGCATCAATCATCAGGCGTGGTTGTTGTCACTTCATGACAACCAGGGAAATGATTTGTATCCGGAAGTGAAACGTCGTTCTTTGAGTGGAGAATATAAAGATAAGATGGCTGGCGATTTTGTACGACACGATCTTATGCATCGGTTTGGATATTATTTGACTGAATCAAGCATACATTCTGCAGAATATTTACCGTATTACATAAAAGACAAGTATCCAGAACTCTTAAAAGAATATCAAATTGATTTAGATGAATATCCTCGTAGATGCAGATTGCAAATTCAAGAATGGGGAGAATTGCGTGATAAGTTAGTGGAAAAAGGGGAAGTAGAACATACAAAGAGTGTAGAATATTCTTCTCGTATTATTAAGTCGATTGTAACAGATACAGTGTACAAAATGAATGCGAATGTAATTAACAAAGGTTTGATTACCAATTTGCCGAATCATGCATGCGTGGAAGTTCCGTGTTTGGTGGATGCAACTGGAATTCATCCATGCCATGTTGGAGCACTTCCTGAACAATTGGCGGCATTAAATAGAACAAACATTAATGTGCAGTTGCTTACGATAGAAGCTTATCGTTCTAAAAAGAAAGAAGATATTTATCGTGCAGCATATCTTGATCCACATACTGCTGCAGAGTTGTCAATGGATGCTATTAAGGCACTCTGTGATGATTTGATTGAGGCTCACGGTGATTGGTTACCGAAATTCCATTAAACCAGAAGGGAGAAGGCCATGAAGAGAATAAAAAAAGTATTTTGTCTTCTAATGAGTGTATTGTTTGTGTCAGGTGTCGTTGGACCGATGACTGTAAAAGCAGATGATGTTACGGCAAGTAGAGTGATTTATACTGTGACTTTTGATGAAGCAGTGGATGTTCTACTTTCAAATAGGATTAGCATAGGAAACAAGGTGGGTACAGAAGTTTATATGACCTACACAGTTGAGAATGTAAAAAAGTGCGAGAAGGGAATTCAGGGAGTTGTGGCAACAAATGTCCCTACCGAGTATTACCCATATGCAACAGGGCAGTTAGATTATAATGACGGTGATACTTTGTTAAAAGAAGGATACACGTATTTTTATAAGTTCGAAGTCACAAAGACAGGTTTTAAGTATACGATTGCAAAAGCTAAAGGAAACGATGCTACTTATGTAAAATTACCATTTACTACAGGAGAAAAAAAGGGGAAGATGGAACATTTTGGTTTGTGGCTTGGAAATGGAAAGGTGACAGCTACGCTAAATGATGTCCGATTCTACGATAAAAATGGAATTGATTTAGGAGTACAGTTTTCGCCAACAGACGCAGCAACTAGTACCAAAAATGTATCTTTCAGCAAGAATTCAGGGTTGAATCATACATATCAAATAACTGCTAAAGAACAAGGATTAGCAGCTATCAGTAATGCAAAGAAACCAACGAGCGATGTCGTGTATATGGAATATCAGGTTGAATCTGTGAATGCAAAGCTTTTACAGACTGGGATTATTCTTTCAGAAGCTCCCACCGATTTGTACCCATTTACAAATGGATATATGCAGTATGAAAGTACAGATAAAGCGGGAACAGGAAGACTTTTAAAACAAGGTGCAGAGTATATCATACGCATGGAGAAAAATGTATATGGTTTAAGTGCAACTGTGCAGTGTACCTATAAAGGAGAAAAAGAGGTTTTTGAATTTGAAACATCGGTGGGCACATACGATAAGCAGGATGAATATTTCAGCTTATGGTTTAGTGAAGCGACATCTCTAGATTTTGTTCTAAAGAATTTTAAGTGTTATGATTCGAACAATAATAATTTGGGTGTGCAATGCAATGTGCCATTTTCGTTAGAACACGTCGGTGAACTCGAAGACTACACAGGATGTGAAGCTGTTTACTATTGTGAGGAAAATGGAAGTGTGATTGCACTTTACGCTGACCAAAGTATGAAATATACGGAAGGCGGAAAAACAAGAAAAGGGAACTATTCCGTTGATGATAAAAAGGATAAAATAATTACTCTTTCCTATGATGAAGGAAAGGAAATATATGAATACTATTTCAGGAAATTTACTGACGAGAATGGCCGAGTTTATAAACGACTAGGTACATATGTTGTTTCCTTCGAAACAGGAAATGACACAGTCATTGAAGAGCAGGTACTTTCGGCAAAAACAGGGTATAAGGTAATGAAACCAGCAGAACCAGAAATGGTCGGATGTACATTTAAAGGTTGGTATACCTCAGACGGAGTCGAATTTGATTTTGATGCAATTACGACAGAGTCGACCACTTTATATGCTAAGTGGGAAGGCGAACAGCGAGAAAATACAGCAGTGAAAATTGCTGGAGTAGATATTAATAATAATGATAATTATTTACCTATTATATTAGCTGTTCTTGTTCTGAGTATCTCTGCTGGATGCAGTGTTTTATTGATGCGTGGAGGGAAAAAGAATGAAGAGCACAAATAAAACAAAAGTCAAGATTAAGAGGAAAAAGATGAGTACAGGCAGAAAACTCTTTATTCTAGGGTGCACCATTATTCCTGTGATAAATTGGCTTGTATTTTATGTATATTGTAATATTTCTTCCGTCTTATTGGCATTTAAGGATGGAGACCAATTGTCTTTGAGGCACTTTGTAAGAATCTTTGAAGAATTTTCGTATTCGGGTTCGGATTTACAGTTAGCGTTCAAAAATACAATGATTACATTTGCGATCATATTGGTCATGTATCCGTTTCAGGTTTTAGTTTCTTATTTTCTATATAAGAAAGTACCGTGTACGGGTTTTTATCGTATTATATTTTTCCTCCCATCCATTATCTTTTCGGTAGCGGTAGCATTGATTTTCAAGCGTATGGTGGATGTAGAAGGCGTGATTGCTGAAACGGTTGGAAATATTTCAAAAGTGGGATACACACCAGAGTTATTGGCAGATTCGCAGTTTGCAAATTATACAGTTCTTTTTAATATGATTTGGTTAAGCATTCCAGGGAACATGGTCATATGGGGTGGAACCTTTGCTCGTATTCCAGAAGATGTGTTAGAATCCGGACGACTTGATGGTGTGAACTGGTGGGGAGAATTTACCAAGATAATTATTCCTTTGATATGGCCTACTATGGCATTGCAAATGGTGCTTCTGTTTTGTGGAATGTTAGGCGCATCTGGAAATGTCTTTTTATTGACGGATGCTAAGTACGGAACAGTTACATTGACATCTTGGATCTATTTACAATTGATGGAGATATCTGGAAATCAACACACTTCAAATCTCCTGAACTATATGTCTGCTGTAGGGGTAGTTATGACAGTGATTTCTATTACAATTTCTTTACTTGTAAGGAAGTTCACTGACAAAGTATTCACGGAAGTAGAGTTTTAGAAGGTGGTGAAGTCAGATGAGGATTGGAAATAGATTTAAACGAAAAAGCATCGGAGAGAATATTCTTCATTGTATAGTCTCACTCTTTTTTATGGTGGTTGCACTTAGCTATTTATACATTTTGATTTGGTCCTTAATGTCAGGCACAAAAACTCACCTAGAGATTGTAGCGGATCCGTTTGCGTTGCCAAAAGAGTGGCATTGGGAGCATTATGTAGAGGTTTTTCAAAAACTAGAAGTAAATGGTATTAAGTTTTTTGGTATGTTGAAAAACAGTATTTGGTTTTCGGTAGTACCAGTTTTCTTACAGCAGATAGTTACTGTTAGTTTTGCGTATTGTTGTTCCAAATATAAATTTCCGGGGAGCACATGGCCATATGTGATTATTATGGTAATGCTTACCTTACCTATATACGGAAATGGCGGAGCAGTGTACAAATTATATAGCCGTCTTGGTTTAATTAATAGTTATGCTCAAATATTAGTGGCGTTAAATGGGTTTAATATGCATTTTTTGTATTACACGGCATTTTTTAAGAATTTATCATGGACATATGCTGAGGCAGCTATGATTGATGGAGCTAATGACTTAAAGACATTTTTAAGGGTTATGCTACCACAGGCAAAGCCAATTTTTGGAGCACTCTTTATCACTAATTGGATTGAAGAATGGAACAATTATGCTAATGGATTAGTATATTATCCCAAATTACCTACGCTGCCTGTAGGGATTTATCAATTCAATATTGAGATGATGTATCGTGCAAGATTAGATATATTGTTTGCAGCATGTGTTTGGGTTGCGATTCCAGCAATAATAATCTTTATTATATTTAATAAAACAATTACAACCAATGTTTCTATCGGTGGAATTAAAGGTTAATTAAAGGAGGAAAAGTCATGAAGAAAATTTTAGTAGGAGTTTTGGTTTTAGCACTCACTTTTTGCAGTTTAACCGGTTGCGGTGAGAAAGCAGAAAATCAAGGAGGAGGCACTGCAAAGGATATAGAAATCAGTGTATGGGATTCTGGTTTGGGAACGGAATGGCTAGATAATGCAATTGAGGAATTTGAAAAAGAGCATCCAGAGTACAATGTGTATTATAGCGCATCGGCAGACGGACCAGCAACATTGGCCGCTTTTGGTATGGGTGAAGTAGATACGGTTGATTTGTATTTTTCCGCCAAATCTTTAACAAGTGGTAACAAAGATAAGGAGTGTCTTGACGATTTGTTGGATAGTACAGCAGATGGAGATGCAAAAACAATACGAGAAAAATTCGATGATGCTTATTTGTTGATGGAAACAGAACAGGATGGGAAAATATATGATCTGACATATGGTGGAGGAACCATCGGGATTGTATACAATAAGGCGTTGTTTGAAAAGGCAGGAATTCAGACACTACCACGTACAACAGATGAACTTGCCTTAGTGTGCAGCACATTACTTTCACAGAATATTGTACCGTTTTGTCATTGCGTAGGACAAGGCTATTGGTCTTACTTAGTTGAAAACTGGTATGGTCAGTATGAAGGAATGGATTATTATTTAGATACATTTTATGGGGAAGCTAGTAAAGATACATTTCTTAAGAAGGATGCAAGATATGAAATTTTAAAAGCGATGGAAAAGTTAGTTCCACCGCAGAATGTATTAAATGGTTCAATTTCTGGAGATCATACAACCATGCAAACGAAGCTTCTAATGGGAGAGGCTGCAATGATGGTTAATGGGTCTTGGCTACAAAATGAAATGGCATCCATTGGCGAAGTTGACAATTTCTTAACTATGAAAACACCTGTACTTTCTTCTATTACGGATAAATTGACATCGGTAAAGAAAGAAGTACATTTGCGAAATCTCATTGATGCAGTTGATGCAGTTACAGAAGGAACAAAGAAAATTGAAGAATATAAAGTGGGAAATGATTACAAGATTGCAGATATCACGGTATCAGCAGCAGATTGGGATTATGTATATGCAGCACGCAACACAGTTCCGAATAACTATTCTGGTCTTAGTAGTTTTATTCCTACATATTCAAATGCTAAAGAGGGTGCAAAAGAGTTTTTGAAATATCTGTATTCGGATAAAGGATATCAAACTTATATTGATACACTTCATATTAAACTTCCAATGAGTTTGTCTAAAGGGGAAATTGACACAACATCTTGGAGTGCATTTGAACAAAATCAGGCACATTTGTTAGAGACCACAGAACAGTTTTTTACATGGGAAAACAGTGGTAAAAACAGAATTTTTACAGATGGTGGAGCACAGCTTTTTGCTGAGTTAGAATACGTGAACGTTTTCTGTTCTAAGAGTGCAGAAGACAGATTGTCAGCAGATGAAGCGTGGAATAAGCTTGTAGAGGAAGTCAACCATAAATATGAAAAAACATGGATGGCCAACGTTAAATAAAGGAGGAGTACATATGAAACAAGGGAAGATGGTAAGACGTCTGACAGCTTTGTTAACGGGAGTGCTACTCATAAGTGGATGTTATTCTACAATTTCTTTTGCGGGAAAAAGCGAAATGGTGATAGACCAATCGTCTTTTGCAGAAAACTTGGACATGGCTGTATGGAGCAATCCATATGGAGATGTAATGGCAGAGCAGGGGAACATTGTTTTTCCTAAAGACAGTAGCGAGGAAACTCGTTTGATTTCAACAAACTTTATACAGGATGATAAGAGTTTAGATGAATTGTTTTCTGCATCGATATCAATGAAACTTACAGTGTTGCCAAAAGGCGAGCAATTTTCATTTGCATTCGGACTTTTGAATATGGAATCATACCAAGGCGAGCCGGGGAACGTAGAAGTTGCATTTTCAAATCAAAACGGAGCTGTGGTAGAAGTCAAAGCATATGATGAAAATGGAAAACCAAAGACTATTGTGGGTCCTGTAAAGTGTGGAGCAATTGGTCAGAACATTACATACAAAGTACTGGTTGCAAAAGATGGGCAATTGACATTTTGGGTGTCAGGTAAACAAATTTGTAAGAATAAAAAGTTGCCGATTACGGGAAAAGGGCATGTAGGGTTTGTACAAACAGGAGGATGTAGCGCGACAGTGTCAGACATTAATCTTGTGATGAACAAATATGATGCACCGCAAAATTCAAATATTGTAGAAGATTTTGAAACTGGTGCGATGAACACGGGAGTGTTTTCTTCAAAAACCCTTTGGAAGAGCAACTATTATCCACAGAGCCTTTCTGTTCAGGAATATGAAGGGAACAAGGTATTATTCTTTGAACGATGTGGATTGGCTTATATCGGAACGAAGCACCAGTATTCTAATTTTGAATTAAGTTTTGATGTTCCTTTTTTACAGAGGCAAGACATACGGAACGAACAGGGCGAAATCATAGACCCATGTGCAACAGTGTTGCTAGTCTCATTCGGTGGAGATACAGTGGATGCGAGTGATTACGGCTATGTCAATGCAGCAGAATCGATAGTGTTCCATAACAGTTCTGAAATTACTAACTATCGAGGAGAACATGTGACAATAGACCCTAAACATTTACTGTTTGACAAAGAAGAGCAGAGAGGATTCTCCGTTCGAATTTCCGTGATTGATGCTGCAGTAACTGTTGGTGTTAAGTGGGAAAACGAGGAGAACTACAGTACCGTATTAAGCTATACATTAAAAGGAGGGACACCTACGGGTCATATTCATATTTGGTCTCCAGATGTTGGAAATTACGCAATTGACAATCTGAAAATTACGAATAAAGATACAAATCCGAATTTGATTGATGTAGAGTACGCAGCGGATACATTTGATGCAATTGCAGATTATGCATATGAAAAAAGTCCGCTTGTATTCCGTGAAGACACTGAAAAGGTCAATGTAAAAGAAAATACAACAGTTAATAAACCAGACTATACCATAGTGTTATATGCAGGTGTTGTCGGAATTCTCGCAATTATTATAGGAGTAATTATTAGAAGCATTTCACGGAAGAAAAGAGAAGTAGGAGGACAGGAACATGAATAAGTATAAACGTATAGTAAGTGGCATGTTATGTACTGTATTACTCTTGTCGACTTTTGGCTGTGCTTTTACAGAGAGAACGGCAGCAAGCAAAAAGATGGAACCTATGGAAATAGAAGAGGTGGCAACTTACGGGTTTGATTTTCTTGGTGGAAAAGATGTGATGCCGGTAAGTGGTTTCTGGGGACCGACACCAAGTGAAACTAGCATTAACGGAATTGCCATGCCGGATTATGTAACAGATGAAATCTACAAGATGATTGCGGACTGTGGAGTGAATTTAATTACATTTTCTAATCTAGATTACAGTACTCAAAAACAATATGTTCAAAAGATGTTGGAATTATGTGAAAAGTATAAAATTGGGACAACCATTTATGATGAAGGTGGATTATACAAAGATGGAAAGGCGGTATCTTTAAGCGAATTGGATGATAGAATTAGCGAATACAGTCATTATCCGGCGTTTTGTGGGGTGTATGTAATAGATGAGCCAACATCACCTGCATATAATGTGGGGCCAAACAACCCACCTATTTCCACTTTTGTTGATACGATTCATAATTTGGAAGAATTGGGAGTATGGGCGGTTGGTGCACTTCTTCCTTGTTATAGTGAAAATTACAGAAAATCATACGATGCCTATGTGGAGGAGTGGTTAACCACTACAGATATTAAGACACTTGAATACGATTACTATCCATTTGATAAGACTTCCAATATGGTAGACCATTTTTATAATCTGTCTGTTATACGGGAAAAAGCAGAGAAATACAATTTGCCGTTCTGGGTTGATATTGGTGCCGGAGGACAATGGAATGATGCGATGGAGCATTTTGATTCTGCAGAATATTATCCAACTGAAGGAGAATTCACATGGAATGTAAATACTTCGTTGGCATATGGAGCAAAGGGAATTTCTTATTTCCCAATCATCCAACCGTACTATTTTGCATATGCAGAAAGTCAACCTTATGACTTCGAACGAAATGGTCTAATTGGTGCATGTGGTAATAAAACTAGATGGTGGTATTATGCAAAGAACGTGAATGCACAAATTGCAGCAGTGGATTCAGTATTAATGAATGCCGTGAATAAGGGTGTTATTATCACATCTGAACAGGCCAAAGCAGAGAATAAAGATTCTTCTTGTATTATGGAAGGCACTTCATGGAGAGAACTAGCGGATGTGCAAGGAGATGCAATGATTGGTTGTTTCAACTATCAGGGGAAATCGGCATATTATGTGGTGAACTATGATAGAGAATATGCACAGAAAATCACATTGCAATTTTATGACAAATATGATTTTTCCATGACGCAGGAGACAAAGACAACAAAGATGCATGGAAATGGTGTTGAGTTGACTATGAGACCTGGTGAGGGTGTACTCATAGTAATGGAATAATAACGAAAGGAAGAGGTTATTATGAAAAGTAAAAAAATGCTTGCGTGCGTTCTCGCGTTAACAATGGTGACATCCATCGTTCCAGTTTTTGGAGCAAATGCAGAAGAGGTGTCAAAGAAAGGAACTTATATCACGGAGTCAAATACAGGAGATCTGAATAGAGTTCCGTATAACAATCCAAATTTAAAGGTAGAAATGGATGCTGGATTTATAGCATTTCCGGCAGTCGTAGATATGAATAACGACGGAGTGATGGATTTGTTAGTTTCTGATAACTCTATTGACCATAATACTGATGGGAAAGACGGGGCAACATGGATTTATTATGGCGTTGAAGATACTCACAATCCAAAATCCGAGGATTATCTTACATTTGACCAAGGGCGTAAATTGATGGCTGGTGGGACGATGTTTCCGTCATACCTTTATGATGCAGAAGGCAATTATCAGAAAACGTTATTATACAGTGGAAATTCTTTCTATGATGCTTCACAGTTACCAAGCAAGAATAAGGAAATTACCGTTCCGTCAGTTCCGATACGAGAACTGTATCCAACAATTGATGGAAATATGCTAAATACTCCTGGTGCGCCGTTTTATTCCACAACATTGGTGGACTATGATGGAGATGAAAAACTAGATATCATTCATGCTATAGATGACGGATGTTATGAAAATGGTTGGTCAGGTTTTGGTTCTCCAAGTCGCTATGATGAAAATGGTATGTGGGGAGGATATGACCCAAATGGAGAAGGCAATGTTGATGGCGCAAATGACCCGGATGGAGTGAAGGATGGAGACCCGCTTCATGGATGGCTTGCATGGAGTAAGAATATAGGAGATAATACTACAGTTGCTGTTACAGATGGGACAGAAGGCACAACATTCATTCGTGCTTATGAATATACAACTGAAGGATCTGTAAAAAAGATTATTGAAGGCACAGATAAAGCAATTGATGTGTATGGTAATCCATTTGCACAATTCCATGATTGGGATGGCGATGGAGATTTAGATATTATGGTTAGCTGCTGGCTAAATGATATTACTTATTTTGAAAATATTGGAACCAGAACGGAACCGGTATACATCCAAGGACGCGCTGCTGCTGTAGACAAGGATGGAGACGGACAAAGTGATGGCGAACTTCAAATGGTGGGATATCAAGTAAATAGTACGATGTATGACTGGAATCAGGATGGATATATGGACCTGATTACAGGGGAATGTGACGGAAGAGTTTTCTTTGTAGAAAATACAGGGAAATTTACAGAGGATGGAACACCGATATTTAAGGAGCACACTCAATTTTTGACTTATGCGGATAGCCCGAATATCGGTGCGGAAGGAAGCATTGATTCTATTGATTGGGATAATGATGGCGACGAAGATATTGTTTTTGGAGATGATGCTGGATTTATCTTCTTGCTCCCGAATCTTTCGGCTGAAAATGGGTTACAGGATTTTTCAAATCCAATTTGGGGACGAGCAATTCCACTGACACATCCAGATGGATCCACATATCGTATTACCGGTGGTTACAATGGTTCACCACAAAGTCCGCAGGAAGAATTATTAGGATATTCCAAAATTTCTGCAGGAGACTGGGATGGAGATGGTGTTAATGATATTCTTACTGGAACCATATGGGGAATTATCTTGTTCCTTAAAGGAGTTGAAGGCACAGAGCAGACATTCCAATTTGAAAATCCAAAACCGATAGAAGTGGAATGGTCAGAGGAAACATTAGCGAGCACCGGTGGATATGCACCATATCCAAAATGGAATTGGTGGAAACCGGGCGAGGAGAATTTGACGAAGGATGTTACAGATCCGACTGGTAAAGTGTACAAGGCCCAGTGGAGCGAAGATTACTATACACCGAGTCAGACAGAGTTGGTAACTCAATGGAGAATCAATCCACAAATGATTGATTTACCATTGCAAGATAGTAATGGAGACGGAATACCAGAGGGCGACGGTCTAATGGATATAGTGACTGTGGATCATGAAGGATATTTGAGCTTCTTTGAACGCTATGAAGAAGATGGAATTCTGAAACTGAAAGAAGGTCAGCGCATCTTTACAAACGCTTACGGAACAGAGATGACCATTATTGAGCAGACATATACAGATGGAGAAGTTGGACGTAGACAGTTGCATTTGGCAGATTATAATGGAGACGGAAAACTGGATCTCATACTCAACGGTGGAAGCAACATGGAATATTATGTAAATGTTGCAGAGAACCCGGGAGAATATAAGTTTGCAACAATACCATATAGATTGCATACTCGTATAATTGCGAGACACGTACCAGGTGCGACTTCATGTGATTGGAACCAAGATGGGGTAATTGATATGTTACAGGCTTCGGAAGGCGGATATATCTACTATCTGGAGAATAATTTAGAGAAGATGCCGACAGATTTCACCGTTGTGACACCAGAAAGTTTCGGCATTGAAGACGGAACATATTCCCCAGGAGTGAGCATTCAAAAAACGCCGATAGACAGCATGGATCAGGTTCTTTTTAAAACAAACATCAAACTGCAAGATGATTGGGGAACAATTCATTATATGTGGTCAACTGGTGGAGGTAACAATGCACCTATTAGTTTCATTTTGTGGGGAGGCGAAAACGGGAAATTTATAAGATTGCAAAATAGCTTTGATGATGGAAGTATTTATACCAAAGATGGCGAATGGGCAGGAATTAATTATTATGATTTCCCTGCGGATTGTATTTTGGGTTCTACATTCCATGAACGAGAATTTGAATTCGCTATCTCTACAGAATTTGTGGACTATGACGGTGATGGTGAGGAAAATGATTTAGAACTAGGCGTGTGGTTCAATGGCACTTTGTATAGAAATGATTATCTTTACTTGCGGAATTGTAAGGATTATTGTAAACCATATCTTGGTTTTTCATATCTTGATGGTGCACCGACGTTTACATTGAATTCACCAGAGGTACCGATTGTTTCTCAGAAAATGCCAACGGATTTCACAGTTGTGACACCGAAAAGCTTTGGAATTGAAGATGACACCTATTCTACTAATATTGGTGGAACTCAGAATCCTGTGACATCAATGGACAAAGTACTATTTAAAGCTACCATTCAAACTGATAAAGGAGAACCTACAATTAGGTATACAAGTATTCCAGTAGACATCATTTTCTATGAAAATCAAATTGGGCTTATTGAACATTATACTTCAGAAGCGGGTACCATGTGGTATCACGGGGATACTCCAATGGGTGATGGTTTCATAGCATTGCCTAATACGGCGGAAATATTGAATGGAACGATTCGAGGCAAATCGATTGAATTTGCTATCTCCACAGAGTATGTAGATTTTGATGGTGTGGGAGAAAAAGATGACGTTCAATTTGGCTTATGGCTGAATGGAATATTGTATGGAAACAAGTATTTTTATATTACAAATTGTCCGACTAATATAAGCGGAAGCATGACAATAGGATGTAGCGGATGGTATGAAAGTTCTGAGACAAATATTAAGGTTACATCTCCGGAAATTCCAGTTGTGTTACAAAAAATGCCGACGGATTTCAAAGTTGTAACCCCATATGATTTTGGGATTGAAGATGGTACATATACTGCTGATATAAGCGGAACATCATTGCCGTTATCTTCTATGGATAAGGTGCTATTTAAAACTACTCTACAAAGTAATGTAGGAGTTCCTCTTATAAGATATACAAATATACCGGTAGATATTATCTTTTATGAGAACCAGATGGGACTTGTAGAACACTGTTATAATGACGGTGCCATGTGGCATCACGGAACTACACCAAAAGGTGATGGTTTTATAGCATTGCCTAATACGGAAGATATATTAGGCGGAACTATTAGCGGCAGAGCAATTGGATTTGCTGTTTCTACAGAGTATGTAGATTTTGATAATGGTGGAGAAAAGAATGACATGAAATTTGGCTTATGGCTAAACGGAGTTTTATATGGAAATGAGTATTTCTACCTTACAAATTGTTTAAAAGAAGATAATACGAACATAACAATCGGTTGTACTGATTGGTATGGTACTGGATATGAACAGTCAAGCATTAGTATTTCTTCGCCTATTACACCGTTAGAGGGATATACTGTTGTGACTCCAAAAGATTTTGGCGATGCGTTTGTAGGAAAAGATCTTTATACAGAATCAACTATTTCGTGTACGAAAACACCTAGTACTTCTATGGACAAGGTGATGTTTAGGGCAACTATGGATGGAAACAGTATGTATTCTATCACATATATGAGAAGTCCGGATTGGGAAACTCAAGGATTGTGGCTTGTACATCAAGGAGACGGCACATTGTTGGTGCAAAATCATTTGGATCAAAGCAATTTCTATCGTGATGGCGTAGATGCGGGAGATTGGCAGTTGACATTAACCCCAGATGTGGCATTTGGTGCAGGAGGCAATACTTTCTTGGGAGAATACGATTTGGCAATTACAACAGAGTATGTGAATGATGATGGTGGCGATTCGGAAAATGATTTGAAAGTTGGTCTTTGGTTTAATGGAAAGTTATATGACGGCAAATATTTGTATATTAGAGATATAACACATGTTTGTAGACCATCACTGTATTATACGAATTTTATTCCTGGTGAAGAAGGAAAGAGTATTTTTATTAATGAATCCTCTCTTGTGAAGAGTGTTGAAATGCAACCTGAGATTTCAGATAGCATTGCGATGAAGTTTATAGTTGAATATGATCCGATGATTCTTAAAACGGGTGTTCCTACAATGGACTTCAGAATGAATAGTCGAAGATTGGAAAGTGTAAAAGGAACACAAAAGACTGTGGGAAGTAATGCTTATGTTTATACATATCCAGAAGTTATGGCACAACATATGGCAGATACAGTTACAGCAAAATTGACAGTAGGAAATATTGTTAAGACATATAAGTCCTCAATGTTAGATTATTGCGTTGATTTAATTAAGGCAGATGCTTTGGATGGATATAGTGATGAGCAATTAGCGGCGGCAAAGGAATTGGCAGTTGACTTAGTAGAATATGGTACATCAGTGCAGAAATATCGAAATGTAAATATATCCGATGAAAACTTACTTACTACAAAATTTTCAGCAAAATTGGCCGAGGCAGGAATCGAAGATTATACAGTGTTTGATAATGGAACCACAGAACAAGAGATCAATCTTGATGAACTTGTAACTGTTCGCAACAGAGTTACAGATGATGATGATGCGAATGGAACATGGAAAAGCGCGACACTTGTGCTTGGAAATAAAGTGAAATTCCGTTATAAATTTACAACAACAGATTTGTCAGAGATTAAGAATGTGGCACTCTATAAGGGGGATGAATTATTAGAAACAATCGCTCAAAGCGAGTTTGTAAAGGTTGATAAAAATACATATTATGTGGAATTTGATAATATTTATGCTTTTGAATATGATGATGCCTTTACTGCGAAGATTAATAATATGAACAGCGATACTGTGACATATAGTGTACATTCGTATTTGAAACAGATGGCAGATGTAGAAACAGGAATATTTAAAGACTTGCTTGTAGCAATAAACAATTATGGTAGTGCAGCGCAACAATACGCTGCACTGCAATAGGAGGCGTGCTATGGAGAATAAAGGGTATACTAAACCGGAAATGGAAATAATCAAGATCATACAAGAAGATATTGTAACTGCGTCAACGGAATTAGGACCAGAAACAGTACTTCCAGAAGATTCATGGTAGGGAGCGAGCGTATGAAGAAAAGGCGTGTATTATATTTATTCCTTGTTTTGATGCTTGCAATGTGTATCACTCCGGGGTGTAAAAGTAAGGATAAGAAAAAGGAAACTGATACAAAAGAAAAATCAGTGATGCTTGAAAAACAAGAAAATACAATTCTTCCAGAGGATGAATTTGAAGACACAGAACAAGATGATGTCGATGCTTTAGAGGGAGATATAGAAGGAGGAAACGCCAAAGAATCGAGTGGGCATAAAATGCCTGTAGGGGAAATAGAACAAGAAAACAAAAAGGACAAGAAGCCTTCACAGAATGATTCGGAAGACAAGAAGCCTTCACAGAATGATTCGGAAGACAAGAAGCCTTCGCAGAATGATTCGGAAGACAAGAAGCCTTCACAGAATGATTCGGAAGACAAGAAGCCTTCGCAGAATGATTCGGAAGACAAGAAGCCTTCGCAAGATGGCCCGACGGACACGGATTTCCCAAAGGATGATTTGAAGGATCAAGAAGATTCCAAACGAAAGCCGATTGTTCTGCCAGGCATTAAGCTCGAGGATTAATAATTTAATTTGTATTTTAAGGAGCAGTGAAGATGTTGAGAAGAAAATGGAAAAGCGTTTTGTCGCTTACAAGTGTAGTGTGTTTGCTTGCTGCCTCAATTTCCTCAGGGTTACTAAGGAGTGAGGCGGCAGGGGCACCACCAACATTTGATACCGTAACATTTAGTCACTTCAATGTCGAAGACGACACTTATTCTGCAAATGATGACTTAGCGTTTGAAGGACAAACAGAAGGAAGTTTGGTTGACAAGACATTTGCAGGAACAATAACTTTTGATGATGACACCGTTAATAGTCTTAATATTGCCGGTCAGGCATCAGGCTGGGAAGGCGTGCGATTACTGGTTGCAGCTGATGGCATGTTATATTTTGGCGAGGCTTACGAACGATTTGATTATGTGTACATTGACGAAACGATAGCACAAACAACAGTACTAGGAGCGCCAGTGGACATCAAACTTTCGTTTGAAGTTGCAGATACAGACAACGACGGAGACGAGGATGATGTACGGTTTTGGTTGTATTTTGAGAACGTACTTTATAATAGTGCACCAATTATGGAAGCAGTAGACTATGCCCAATATTTAGGGAATTATATTGGTGGATATACCAGTGCATCAAGCGCAAATATCACAGTGGCATCCAAAGTGCCGACAGTGATTGAAGAACCGACATTTGATACCGTAACA
>JAZRCJ010000042.1:0-1879 GCA_045659705.1 Faecalimonas sp. | reverse complement strand
GGATGGCAATTTGATAAAATGAAGCAAGACTAATTATTTGGAGGACTGACATTGACGATTACTAAGCAAGAAGTGATAGATGTAAGTGGTTTAATAGCAAAAGAATTAAATTTGGGTGTGAAGTCTGTTCGACAAGTCATTCAATTACTACAAGAAGGAAATACAGTTCCGTTTATTGCACGCTATAGAAAAGAAATGACGGGTAGTATGGATGAAGTGCAAATAAGAGATGTAATGAATCGTTGGCAGTATTTAGAAAACCTACATAAAAGAAAAGAAGAAGTTATACGTATTATTGAAGAGCAAGAGAAGATGACTCCGGAACTGCTGAAGGCGATTGAAAAAGCAGATAAGCTGCAAATGGTGGAGGATTTGTATCGTCCTTTTAAACAGAAAAGGCGAACAAGAGCAACTGTGGCGAAAGAGCGGGGATTAGAGCCTTTTGCTGAATGGATTTTAACATTTCCAAAATCGGCCTCCGTTGAGAATGAAGCAATCCGATTTGTCGATCAAGAGAAACAAGTTTTGACTGTAGAAGATGCCATTAATGGGGCGAAAGATATCATAGCGGAGATCATTGCAGATGATGCTTCTCTTCGACAGTGGATTCGAACGAGTACATTCACTAATGGAATGATCGTGTCTACTGTAAGAAATCAAGAAAAAGACGAAAAAGGCATATATGAAAATTATTATGAGTATGAGGAGCCGTTGCAAAAAGTTGTACCTCATAGAGTACTTGCCTTAAACCGAGGAGAAAAAGAGGATATCCTTCGAATCTCGATCAAAGTAGATCAAGCGAGAATTTTAACCCACATTGAAAAGCAAAAGCTTACTACTGCATATTCATCCGTTGACTCTATTGTGAAGGAAGCAATTGAAGATGCATATAAGCGGTTAATCCAGCCTTCTATTGAAAGAGAGATCAGAACGGAACTTACGGAGAAAGCAGAGGATCGAGCGATTCACATTTTTGCGGAGAACCTGAGGAATCTTTTATTGCAGCCTCCTTTGAAGGGGAAGGTTGTATTAGGAGTAGATCCAGCTTATCGGACAGGCTGTAAGCTGGCGGTGGTAGACGAAACCGGAAAGATGAAACAAATAGCTGTGATATATCCTCATCCGCCGGTAGCGAAGAAAGAAGAGGCTAAGAAAAAGTTTTTAGGCATAATTGAAAGCCACCAAGTTGAAATTGTGGCAATTGGGAACGGGACCGCCTCGAGAGAAACAGAACAATTTGTTGTTGAAGCGCTGAAAGAAGTAAAGAAAGAGGTGTATTACATCATTGTTAATGAGGCGGGCGCAAGTGTGTACTCGGCCTCCGATCTTGCTAGAGAAGAGTTTCCGGACTTGCAGGTAGAAGAAAGAAGTGCAGTATCGATTGCTCGCAGACTACAAGATCCGTTAGCAGAATTGGTAAAGATTGATCCGAAGTCTGTAGGGGTTGGGCAGTATCAGCATGATGTCTCACAGAAGAAATTGAATGACTCGCTAACTTTTGTTGTAGAAACAGCTGTAAACCAAGTGGGGGTGAATGTTAATACTGCCTCTTCTTCACTTTTGCAATATGTAGCAGGGCTTTCTAAAACGGTAGCAAACAATATTGTGAAAAAGCGTGAGGAAGAGGGGGCCTTTCAATCAAGGACACAACTAAAGAAAATTCCTCGTCTTGGCGCCAAAACATATGAGCAGTGCATCGGCTTTTTACGTATACCAAACGGAAAGGAACCGCTTGATAGTACAGATATTCATCCGGAAAACTACGAAAATGTTGTTCGTTTGTTGAAAAAGCTTGATTTCACAACGAAAGATATTGGTTCTGAACAGTTGCAAATAGTAAATATTATGTAGCAACTGTTCAGAACTCTTTGATCTGCAC
>JAZRCJ010000041.1:0-13130 GCA_045659705.1 Faecalimonas sp. | reverse complement strand
TTCCACAGGCAGGAGTTGCACTTGGAATGTGTAGTGTTGTTGCGGCTTCCGAGGAATTTGGAACTCAGGGTGCGCTAATTCGAAATATCACATTGTTCGCAGTTCTTATTTATGAATTGGTGGGACCACTTATGACAAGACAGGCACTTACATCAGCGGGTGAAATCAAACCAATATCACAACGTATGAAGGATCGCCGTCAAATAAAGTTATATGAGGCAAAAATATCCAAGTTGGAAAAATAGTCAAGTTGTGTTATAATGTATAAGTGTTTAAAAGGAGGACGAAAGAGATATGGTAAAGATTATTTCAGACAGTACGTGTGACTTATCAAAAGAATTGATTGAAAAATATGATATATCTATTTTACCACTTCATATTTTACTAGGTGATGACGAATACGAAGATGGTAAAAATATTACGCCTGACGACATTTATGCTTGGTCAGATGCAAATAAAACTACACCAAAGACATCAGCAGCCGGAATTATGGACGCTGTTGATTTGATGAAACCTTATATAGAAGAAGGCAGAGAGATTGTATGTTTTACGATTTCAAGTCAGATGTCTACTACTTATAATTCTATTTGTTTGGCAGCAGATGAATTAGATGCAGAGGATAGGATTTTCCCAATTGATTCCGCAAATCTTTCTACCGGAATCGGGCTTATGGTAATAGAAGCGGCAATCATGGCACAGGAAGGAAAGACGGGAGCTGAGATTGCAGCAAGAATGGAAGAATTAAAACCGTTGGTGCGTTCTAGCTTTGTGGTAGATACATTGACATATTTACATAGAGGTGGAAGATGTAGTGGTGTAGCAGCTATGGCAGGCGGTATGTTAAAACTTCATCCAAAGATTGTAGTTGAAAATGGTAAGATGGATGCTACAAAAAAATATCGTGGTAAGATGGAAATGGTTATTCGCTCCTATGTGAAGGACTTGGCGGAAGAAGTGGCACACGCAAAAAAAGACCGTGTGTTTATTACTCATTCTGGATGCGACAGAGAGTTACTTGACAACGTGCGCGAAGAAGTGGAAAAACTTGGCATATTTGAAGAAATTTTAGAGACAAGAGCAGGCGGTGTTATCTCTAGTCATTGCGGACCGGGAACACTTGGTGTACTTTACATAGCAGGTGAATAAGAAGAGATATGGAAGTAGTGGAATAGAAGTTTATTCCACTGCTTTTTTTGTCTACTATTCTTGACTTAAAAAGGCAGGCAACATATAATTTTCTTAGGACATTACAAAGGGGAGAAAAAGAATGAAAAAGATAGCGTGGATACTCATCTTTTCGTTGGCTATAGTTGGGGTTATTGCAGGTTGTAAAGCAAAGGAAACGACGAACGAAAAGCAGGCAGAGGAGGCAGTACCTACAGAATATCAATTTGATGCAATTGTTTTAGAAATACATGAAGAATATATTATGGTAGAAGCGTTGGAAGGACAGACTGTAGCAGGTCAGGTACAGGTGTGGACAGGACTTCTAAATGAGCTGGGATATTCCAAGATGAAAGTAGGAGATGTAGTGCGCATCACACATGATGGGAAGATGACGATGTCGTTGCCTCCACAGATGAGCGCTGTAGAGATAAAAGTCATAGAGTAGTGTAAGAAGCATAGAGGAACGCGTATGAAAAAGAAAGGAAAGAAGATTGTTTTGGGAATATTGTTGTTTGGTCTCATTGCAATTGCTTTGGTGTTTGTGATAAATGGGATTGTTGTGTTACGTGCTAAGAAATATGTTGTGACGGATGAGACAGTTTCAAAGGATTATGATTGCATTCTGATTTTGGGCTGTGGTGTCAGGGGAGATTCGCCTAGCCTTATGCTTTCTGATCGATTAAACAAAGGGATCGAGCTGTACAAAAAAGGAGTTAGTAAGAAAATTCTTATGAGTGGAGATCACGGGAAAGAGCATTACGATGAAGTAAACGTGATGAAACAGGTTGCCGTGGATAACGGAGTTGCCTCAGAAGATGTTTTTATGGACCATGCAGGATTTTCAACTTATGAAAGCATGTATCGCGCAAAGGAAGTGTTTGAAGCGAAAAAGATTTTAATTGTTACCCAAGATTACCATCTGTATCGTGCAATATATAGTGCCAGAGCCTTGGGGCTAGAAGCAGAGGGGATGGCAGCTCAAACGGTTCGATATGCAGGACAGACCTATCGCGATGTTAGAGAGGTTCTTTCTAGAAACAAAGATTTCTTTTATGCATTATGTAAGCCGAAGCCGACATACTTAGGTGAAACAATACCGGTTTCAGGGGATGGAAATGTAACCAACGATAAGCAATAGGAGTATATATGTATCTAGTATCTATTTATTTTGATGATGAGACGAACAAGAACATAAATCGTCATATAAAGCAGGTGGCAAAGCAAACAGGAAACGCCTTTATGCTTGATGGGAAAGTACCGCCACACATTACGATTTCTGCTTTTGAAAGCCGAAATGAAGAAGCTGTATTGCGGGCACTAGAAGGTTGCGTAAAAACCATTCAAAGTGGAACGATTAAGTGGGTTTGCGTAGGAACATTCTTGCCCAATGTTATCTTTTTGCAACCGGTATTAGATGTATATTTGCATCATCTGTCAGCCCGGATTTATGAAACGATTGCTGAAGTAGAAGATATAAAAATCAGCCCAATGTATCAACCGTTTCAATGGCTTGCGCACACCACAATAGGAAAGACTTTGACACAGGAGCAGATGAGGGCAGCGTTTGAGGTGCTACAGAATTCTTTTGCACCTTTTGAAGGACAAGTGATAAAAATTGGTTTGGCAAAGACCAATCCATATACAGAGATAAAAAACTGGGATTTACAGGGAAGGTAGGTACAAAACAATGAATGAAGTATTACGACAATTATCAGAAAGAAAATCAGTGCGTGTATTTACAGACAAGCAGATTTCGGCTGAGAATAAGCGAGCAATCTTAGAAGCAGCAATGCAGGCCCCTACAGCAGGAAATCAGCAATTATATACGATTTTGGATATTACAGACCAGGAATTAAAGGAAAAATTATCAGAGACATGTGATAACCAACCATTTATTGCAAAAGCTTCCATGGTACTTGTATTCTTGGCAGATTTTCAGAAGTGGTATGATGCATTCAAAGAGGCAGGATGTGAACCAAGAAAACCAAGAGAAGGAGATATGATGTTGTCTGTTTGTGATACCTTAATCGCAGCGCAGAATGCGGTGACAGCAGCACATAGTCTTGGGATTGGATCTTGTTACATCGGGGATATTATGGAGCTTCGGGAGACACATAGAGAATTGTTAAACCTTCCGGAATTTGTGTTCCCTGCAGCCATGGTGGTGTTTGGGTATCCAACGCAGCAACAGATGGATAGAAAGAAGCCAGAGAGAGCCTCTTTAGAACATATTGTGCAGGAAAATACCTATCATAAAATGGATGGAGAAGAATTGCGTGCATTGTTTGCAAATAAGCCGGGTATTCAGACTTTTGAAAATTGGTTTTCTGCATTTTGTAATCGCAAATATCATTCTGATTTTTCAAAAGAGATGAGTCGCTCTGTAAAAGCGTATATGGAGCAGTTTGGAGAATAAAGATGTTACAAAGTAAAAATGAAAAATTAACAGTTGCAGGGATGTTATTGGCAGTGGGGATTATTTTGCCATTTGCCACATCTCATGGCTTTGGTGTGCCGGGGACGGTGCTGTTGCCGATGCATATACCGGTATTTTTGTGCGGCTTCTTATGCGGTCCATCCTATGGATTGGCATGTGGCTTTATATTACCGATTTTAAATGCGGTATTGACCGGTATGCCGACATTTTATCCGATGATGCCAATTATGGCCTTTGAACTTTTGGCATATGGATATATTAGTGGAGCGTTATACCAATATACGAAAAAAATATATATCTCTATGCTTATCGCAATGACAGGCGGACGCGTGATGTATGGATTGGTGTTTGCACTGTTGTTCGCAATCAAGGGAACCGGAAAGGCACTTACTGTCTGGGGCGCGATTGCTACGGGAGTGCCGGGAATTGTGATTCAACTGCTTCTAGTGCCGACGGTCGTATTGCTAGTTCGAAAGTCCTTATATGGAAGACGGGAGAGCGCAATTGCTTCGGCAAAATGTCTCCTTTCCGAGGAAAGTGCAACTTGTGTTGTGATTGTAAATAACAGCATTGTAAAAACACAGTATGGTCGCGGAATTGCCCCTATTTTAGAATTGTATGAAAGTGGCCTTTTAAAGGACGCGTATGTGGTGGATAAGATTATTGGAAAAGCTGCAGCTATGGTACTGGTTCTTGGAGAAGTAAAAGGGATTTATGCCAAGGTGATTAGTAAACCAGCATTAGAATGGCTGCAAATGCAAAAGATAGAAGTTGCCTACGAGACACAAGTAGACCACATCGTGAATCGCACCGGCGACGGGATGTGTCCGATGGAACAGACGGTTCAATATCTGGATGATGCGAAGGAAGCTTTTTTAGCAGTGCAAGAAAAGCTGGCACAGTTAAGAAAAGAGTAAACAAAGGAATGGAGGAAAAATATGAGATATACGTTTCCACACTATTTTGAACAATTTCGTTGCGTGGCAGCAGAATGTACGGATACTTGCTGTGCTGGCTGGGCGATTATGATAGATGAGGATTCGCTTCAGCGATATGCAGAATTGGAAGGTTCATTTGGAAATAGAGTAAAGAATTCCATTGACTGGAAGGCAGGTTCATTCCATCAATATGACAAGCGTTGTGCATTTCTAAATGAAGATAATCTATGCGATATGCATATGATGGGTGGCGAACAGATGCTTTGTGATACCTGCAGAAATTATCCAAGACATATGGAAGAGTATGAAGGTCTGAGAGAAGGTTCTTTATCATTGTCTTGTATTGAAGCGGCGAAGATTATTTTAGGCTGCACAGAGCCTGTAAAGTTTATTACATTAGAAGACGATACAGAAGATGAGGAATACGAAGATTTTGACTTTCTGCTGTTTACCAAATTGATGGATGCCAGAGAAGTAGTAATTCATATTTTGCAGGACCGTACGCTAGATATTTATGCACGTATGGCAATCGTATTAAAGATTGCACAGCAGATGCAAGAAGCAATTGATGATGAAGAATTTTATAAAATCGATGATTTGCTTGCAAAATTACAGAAAGATGATGCACATTTTTTCTATCAGCAAGAGTTGAAAGAAGAAAAACTGAGTGAAAATGCTTATTACACCACACTTCGAAAATTGTTGAGAACCTATAAGCAACTGGAGGTGCTAAAGGCAGATTGGCCGGAGTATTTGAAAAAGGCAGAGTGGGTGCTCTTTAGTGAAGGACAGGCATCTTACGAAGAGAAAAGAAGACGTTTTCACAAGGGTATAGAGCTGGATAACTACGAAGTGTGGTCTGTGTGTATGGAACAACTAATCGTATATTTTATCTATGTATATTTTTGCGGTGCAGTTTATGATGACAATATAATCGGGAACGTACAGGCAGCGGTTGTAAGCGTGCTGGCTATTCGAGAACTGATTTTTGCGTCTTGGGTGCAACAGGGCGAAAACCTAACGTTTGATGATATTGTGGATGTGGCGCACCGTTATTCCAGAGAAGTGGAACATTCAGATATAAACTTAGGAAGATTAGAGAAAATTTTAGCGGAAAATGAATTGTTTTCCGTAGACAATATTGTAAGAAGTTTGATATACTCTTAGACGGTTACGATGAGGTGAAAAAGATGAAATGGAATAAATTTAGATTAAAGACAACAACAGAGAGCGAAGACTTAGTCAGCAGTATGCTGATGGACCTTGGTATCCAGGGGATTGAGATAGAAGATAAGATTCCGCTGACCCAGTCAGACAAGGAGCAGATGTTTGTAGATATTCTGCCGGAGATTGCTGTAGATGATGGTGTGGCATATATTAGTTTCTATCTGGAAGAGGAAGAAGATAAAGAGGCTGTGCTTGCAAATGTAAGAGCAGAACTGGAAGAAATGAGTGCTTATGCAAATGTGGGTGAATGTACCATTGAAGAGTCTCAGACAGAGGACGTAGATTGGGTAAATAATTGGAAACAGTATTTCCACCAGTTTTATGTAGATGATGTGCTGATTATTCCTTCCTGGGAAGAAGTGAAACCGGAAGATGAAGATAAGATGATTATTCATATTGATCCGGGAACAGCATTTGGAACAGGTATGCACGAGACCACACAACTTTGTATTCGTCAGATTCGAAAACATGTAACACCGGAAACGACGATATTAGATGTGGGGTGTGGTAGTGGTATTCTTGGTATGCTGGCATTGAAATTCGGTGCAAAATATTCCGTAGGAACAGATCTTGATCCGTGTGCCATTGAAGCTACATATGAAAACATGGAAGTGAATGGAATTACACGTGACCAGTATGAGGTTATGATTGGGAATATTATCGACGATAAAGACATCCAGGACCGCGTAGGATATGAAAAATATGATATTGTGGCAGCAAATATTTTGGCTGACGTATTGGTGCCACTGACACCGGTGATTATTAATCAATTGAAAACGGGTGGTATCTATATCACAAGCGGTATTATAGAAGAAAAAGAAGAGACAGTAGTAAATGCAGTAAAAGCAGCCGGTCTTGAGGTGTTAGAAGTTACACATCAAGGCGAGTGGGTTTCGGTAACTGCAAGAAAGAATTAGGAGAATTATATGCACCATTTTTTTGTAACACCAAGTCAGGTGAGAGAGGATGCAATTATAATAGAAGGAACGGATGTCAATCACATCAAGAATGTTCTTCGTATGAAAGAAGGGGAACGCTTGCATATCAGTGATGGAAATAATAAAAAATATCTGTGTGAGATTTCGTTTTTAGCCACAGATGAGGTGCGTGTTTCCATTATTGAAGAAGTGGAAAAAGATACAGAGCTTCCGTCTAAGATTTATCTGTTCCAAGGACTTCCAAAGAGCGATAAGATGGAATTGATTGTGCAGAAGGCAGTAGAGCTTGGCGTATATGAGATTGTTCCTGTGGCGACAAAACGTGCAGTTGTAAAATTAGATGATAAAAAGGCGTCAAAGAAAGTAGAACGTTGGAATAGTATTTCGGAAAGTGCAGCAAAGCAATCTGGAAGGGTGTGTGTTCCATCGGTTCACGACGTGTTATCCTATAAAGAAGCACTGGATTATGCCATGCAGTTGGATGTCATCTTGATTCCATATGAACTGGCAGAGGGGATGGATAAGACGAGAGAAATCATTTCTTCTATTGAACCAGGACAATCAGTTGGTATTTTTATAGGCCCGGAAGGCGGATTTGAAGTGGCAGAGATTGAGGCGGCTGTTTCAAAAGGGGTAAAACCGATTACTTTGGGAAAACGAATTCTTCGTACAGAAACGGCGGGGCTTACTACCTTGTCGATTTTGATGTATCATTTAGAAACGAAGTAACATACTGTAAATAATAAAAGGAGTTAAGGTGAATACCATGGAAGTATATTTGGACAATTCTGCCACCACGAAGTGTTACGATAGCGTAAGAGACATTGTGGGAACGGTGATGTGCGAGGATTATGGAAATCCATCCTCCATGCACAAAAAAGGGGTAGATGCAGAAAAGTATATAAAAGAATCAAAGGAAACCTTTGCAAGGCTATTAAAAGTACAGGAAAAAGAGATTTTCTATACTTCCGGCGGAACAGAGAGTGATAATTTGGCAGTGATTGGTTGCGCAAGGGCGAACCATAGAGCAGGAAAGCATTTAATCACCTCTTCGATAGAACATTCGGCAATTTTAAATACGATGCGTTATCTAGAAGAGGAAGAAGGATTTCGCGTCACCTATCTTCCGGTTGATAAAGATGGAAGAATCCGTTTGGATGTGCTGAAAAAAGAGTTGTGTGAGGATACGATTTTAGTGTCCATTATGCATGTAAATAACGAAGTGGGTTCCGTGCAGCCAATAGAAGAAGCTGCAAAAATAGTCAAAGACTATAACCCATCCATTTTGTTTCATGTGGATGCAGTACAGGGGTTTGGGAAATATCGTATTTTCCCGAAAAGAATGGGGATTGATTTGTTGTCTGTAAGTGGACATAAGATACACGGTCCAAAGGGAACCGGTGTTTTATACGTAAACGAAAAGGTGAAGATAAAGCCGATTGTATTTGGCGGTCAGCAGCAAAAGAATGTTCGCTCCGGAACGGAAAATGTACCGGGCATTGCAGGCATCGGTGTTGCGGCAAAAGAGATTTATACAAACCTAGATGCAAAAATAGACACTATGCGTAAGCATAAGAAATACTTTGTGGAAGAAGTGTCTAAGATAGATAGTACGACGATACACGGACGTACGGACGAGACCAGTGCACCGCATATTGTCAGTGTGGGATTTGCAGGTATTCGAAGCGAGGTGCTGCTTCACACGCTGGAAGATAGGGGCATTTATGTTTCTGCCGGTTCTGCATGTGCGTCCAACCATCCTGCAATCAGCGGTGTATTAAAAGGAATCGGTGCGGGAAGTGAATATCTAGATGCTACATTACGATTCAGTTTTTCGGAATTTACAACGAAAGAAGAGTTGGATTACACCCTTGATGTGTTAAAGGAATGTGTGCCAATGCTTCGAAAATATACAAGAAGGTAAGAAAAGAGAGGAAGTAGACAGATGATGTTTCAAGCGTTTTTGATAAAATATGGAGAAATTGGAATCAAAGGTAAGAACAGATATATGTTTGAAGATGCCTTGATTCGCCAGATGCGTTATGCACTTGCAAGCGTAGACGGAGAATTTCATATTCATAAATCACAGGGAAGAATCTATGTGGAGTGTGAGGGCTATTACGACTATGAAGAAACAGTAGATGCCCTTCAAAAGGTATTTGGTATTGTTGGAATTTGCCCGGTTGTCCATGTAGAAGACGAAGGCTTTGAAAAACTCAAAGAAGTGGTTGTGGATTATATGGATAAGATGTATCCGGATAAAAACACAACATTTAAGGTAGAAGCAAGACGTGGAAAGAAAAGCTATCCGAAGCAGTCCATGGAAATCAATTGTGATTTGGGAGAGGCTATTTTGGAGGCATTTCCGGAGATACGTGTGGATGTGCACAAGCCGGCTATTAAGCTAAATGTGGAAGTGCGTGAAAAAATCTATATTTATTCAGAAATCATACCGGGACCGGGTGGAATGCCGGTTGGAACGAATGGAAAAGCGATGCTTCTTTTGTCCGGTGGTATCGACAGTCCGGTTGCAGGGTATATGATTGCAAAACGAGGAGTGGCATTGGAAGCGACATATTTCCATGCACCACCGTATACCAGTGAAAGAGCAAAACAAAAAGTAGTGGATTTGGCAAAATTGGTAGCGAAATACTCCGGACCAATTAAATTAAATATCGTGAATTTTACAGACATTCAGCTTTATATATATGAAAAATGTCCACATGATGAGCTTACGATTATTATGCGTCGTTATATGATGAAGATTGCAGAGCATTTTGCAAAAGAAAGTGGTTGTCTTGGTCTTATTACGGGAGAAAGTATCGGACAAGTGGCAAGTCAAACGATGCAGAGTCTTGCGGCAACAAATGATGTATGTACACTTCCTGTGTATCGTCCGGTTATTGGATTTGACAAGCAGGAGATTGTGGCAATTGCTGAGAAAATCAATACCTTTGAGACATCTATTTTACCATTCGAAGATTGTTGTACTATCTTCGTGGCAAAACACCCTGTGACAAAACCGAATGTCAATGTAATCAGAAAATCAGAAGAAAGACTTTCTGAGCAGATTGAAGAATTGTTTGAGAAAGCGATTCAGACGACAGAGACGATTGTTGTAAATCCATAGGGGATTTAGTGTATAAAAAAGCCCCATCTTTTTCATGATGGGGCTTTTAATAACTATCATTATACTAAGTATTGAGTAAGTGTCTCCATGACCACGTCAAGCGTTTTGTCATCGGCATGTATGTTCAAGGAAATTGGTTTTGACAGATCCAAACTGAAAATCCCCATAATGGATTTTGCATCAATCACATATCTTCCAGATACAAGATCAAAGTCTGTATCAAATTTGCTGATGTCGTTTACGAATGATTTTACTTTGTCGATGGAGTTTAAAGAAATATTTACAGTTTTCATTGCATATCCCTCCTTCTAACTTATATTCCTTTCTATATTAAGAGGAAAAGCGGGAAATGTCAATGTACAATTAGGAAAAGAAGAGGAAAAGAAGATGAAAAAAGCAGCACTTCATAATCTTGGGTGCAAAGTAAATGCATACGAAACAGAAGCTATGCAAGAACTTTTAGAACAGAGTGGATACGAAATTGTTCCGTTTTCTGAGAAAGCGGATGTATATATTATTAATACCTGCACGGTTACCAATATGGCGGACAGAAAATCACGTCAGATGCTAAGTCGTGCAAAAAAATTAAATCCAGACGCCATTGTGGTGGCTGCAGGATGTTATGTGCAAGCGCAAGAAAATGCGGGAAATATGCCGGAAGGAATTGATATTTTAATAGGAAATAATAAAAAGCATGAGTTGGTTTCCTTAATTCAAGAACAGGAGAAGGAAAAAGGCATAACAAAGGCAGTTATCGATATAAACCATACAAATGAATATGAGTCATTATATTTACATAAGACAGCAGAGCACACAAGAGCATACATTAAAGTACAAGATGGCTGCAATCAATTTTGCACCTATTGCATTATCCCTTTTGCGAGAGGGCGAGTAAGAAGCAGGGACAAGGAAGAAGTGGTTTCTGAAGTGACCGGTCTTGCTAAAAATGGATATCGGGAAGTTGTACTTACGGGGATTCATTTGAGCTCCTATGGTGTGGATTTGGAGGGAGAAGATTTACTTTCTTTGATTGTCGCTATCCATGAGGTAGAAGGACTTGAACGTATTCGTTTGGGCTCGTTGGAACCACGTATTATTACAGAGGAATTTGTGAAAACGATTTCAAAACTTCCAAAGATTTGTCCTCATTTTCATTTGTCTTTGCAAAGTGGGTGCAATGAAACGCTTCGCAGAATGAATCGTCGTTATAGCGCAGAAGAATATTATGAAAAATGTGAGCTTTTGAGAGAATATTTTGATAATCCTGCTTTGACCACTGATATTATCGTTGGCTTTCCGGGAGAGACACAAGAAGAATTTGAGGAGTCGATGGCATTTGTAGACAAAGTGGATTTCTATGAAACTCATGTTTTTAAATACTCCAAGAGAGAAGGTACCAAAGCGGCGATTATGCCAAATCAGGTACCAGAGCAGATAAAGACAGAACGTAGCAATGCGTTATTACAGCTGGATGACAAGAAACGAAAACGCTATGAAACCATGTGGATGGGAAAGATGGCAGATGTTCTTTTGGAGGAAGAAAGTGACATAGATGGAAATTCACATATGGTGGGGCACACCAAAGAATATATCAAAATTGCAGTTTTAAAAGACAATCGAAAATCAAACCAAATTATTTCCGTAAAGATAGGTGAGGATTGTCAAATAATACGTTGAATTTCATAAAAAAGTATATTACAATAATGAAAGAAAGTACAAGCAAAGGACGTGATAAAATGAGCGGATTAAGTAGCACACAATTTTTTCGAGTGGGAAACGGAACGCAGATTCAGGCAAAAGATATTTTGGAGATTGTGTACCAGGCACTCAGAGAAAAAGGGTATAACCCGGTAAGTCAGATTGTAGGATACATTATGTCTGGAGATCCTACGTACATCACGAGCCATAATGGGGCAAGAAGCCTGATTATGAAGATGGAACGTGATGAATTAGTAGAAGAGATGTTAAAATCGTATATTGAACATCATTCTTGGGAATAATCGTTATGAGGATTATGGGATTGGATTATGGTTCTAAGACCGTGGGCGTCGCCATCAGTGATCCGCTAGGCATTACAGCTCAGGGAATTGAAACCATATATCGAAAAGAAGAAAACAAGTTGCGTCAGACACTGGCACGTATTGAGGCCCTAGTGGCGGAATACGAAGTTGAGAAGATTGTACTTGGTTTTCCAAAACATATGAACAATACAATAGGTGATCGTGCGGAAAAATCATTAGAGTTAAAAGAAAAACTGGAAAGACGAACAGGACTTCCTGTCGTTATGTGGGACGAGCGCTTGACAACGGCATCGGCAGAACGAATATTGATAGAAAGCAGCGTACGACGTGAGAACCGCAAACAGTATATTGATAAGATAGCGGCAGTGCTTATTTTGCAGGGCTATCTGGATTCAATAAGTATGTAAATAAGAACGTGAGGAAATTGTATGGAAAAGATTGTATTTGACTTGGAAGACGGCACACAGGAAGAATTTTTTGTGCTGGAGCAGACAAAGGTAAATGGCAATACATATATTCTGGTGGCAGATTCAGAAGATGAGGAGGCAGAATGCCTTGTATTAAGAGATTATAGTGCGCCGGAAGATGTGGAAAGTTTATACGAAGTTGTGGAAGATGAAGTGGAACTTCAGGCTGTACTGAAGGTGTTTGAGGAATTGCTAGAAGATGTGGAGGTAATAGTTTGAGAGAAAAGAGCAGTTCAAAATTAAAAATCATCCCACTTGGTGGATTGGAACAAATTGGAATGAATATTACGGCATTCGAATACGAGGATAGTATTATCGTAGTAGATTGCGGTTTGGCATTCCCGGAAGATGACATGCTGGGAATTGATTTAGTAATTCCGGATGTCACATATTTAAAAGACAATATTGATAAAGTAAAAGGGTTTGTAATTACCCATGGACATGAAGACCATATCGGTTCTCTTGCATATGTATTAAAGGATATTAATATACCTGTATATGCAACAAAACTTACCATGGGAATTATTGAGAACAAATTAAAAGAACATAATCTTGTGAGAAGCACGAGAAGAAAAGTAATAAAACACGGACAGTCCATTAACTTGGGGCAGTTTCGTATCGAATTTATTAGAACAAATCACAGTATTCAAGATGCATCGGCGCTTGCCATATATTCACCGGCAGGTATCGTGGTGCATACTGGTGACTTTAAGGTGGATTATACACCCATTGACGGAGAAATCATCGACTTGCAGAAATTTGCGGCATTGGGTAAGGAAGGCGTACTAAGTCGGATCGTAGCCAT
>JAZRCJ010000040.1:0-27946 GCA_045659705.1 Faecalimonas sp. | reverse complement strand
TTTGCTTGGTGCAAAAAATGGATTGAAAACATAAAATAAAACAGTTAGACAAATTTGAATTTGTTAAGGAGTTGGGTTATATGAAAAAGATTTTGAAAATAATAGGAATAGCAATACTATCAGTTGTATTGGTATATACTTAATTTATTGTCGAGGAATCTATAAGAATATCAAATAATTCACTTGCAGAACCATTAATAGTATTTGAAGAAAGTTGTAGCGGTAGGGAAGGTGGTGTTACTTATAAAAGTTTGGGATTTACTTTGATAACTGAATATGCTAATTTTGAAGGTTCAAACGATAGAGTTTATCCAATAGCACAAGAATTTTGGCTGTTTGATAGATTTCTTATATGGGCATGGATTAGTTAAACAAATTCCAATTTATATTAATGATAGAGGCAAAAAATGATAAATAACGAAAACAAATGGGATAAACTCTTACAAATAAAAACAACCGGTCGAGATGATTCGAATTCTGACCAATATCGCTATCCATATGAACCGACACCATATTGTGTTTTGGAACGTTTAGCTAATAGTGGATTTATTCACAAAAAAGATGTGGTTTTAGATTATGGTTGCGGAAAAGGGCGTGTCGATTTTTTTCTGTCCTATCAAGCGAAAGCAAAAACCATAGGGATTGAATATGATGAACGAATTTATCAGAGTGCACTTGAAAATAAAAAGTCTGCTGTTTCGAGAACAAAAACAGAATTTGTACTAGCAAGAGCAGAACAATATAAAGTGTCACCGGAAGTCAATAAATGCTATTTTTTTAATCCTTTTTCCGTGGAGATACTTCGTAAGGTGATGGCAAGAATTATAGCATCCTATTATGAAAAACCGAGAGAAGTGTTTTTGTTTTTTTACTATCCATCAGAGGAATATATTTCATATCTTATGACAGTGGAAGAACTAGAATTTTTCGATGAGATAGATTGTGGAGATTTGTTTGATGGAAATGATTTGCGTGAACGAGTTATGATTTTTGCGTTGAGGCAAAGAAGTTTTATGATATAATGAAGACAAAAAAGGAAAGTAGCAGAGGTGAGGTATAATGAAAAAGACTTTGATTGTTGTAGATATGCAAAACGATTTTATCGATATGGCTTTGGGAACGAAAGAAGCAGTTGCTATTGTTCCGAAGGTAAAAGAAAAGATACAAGAATATGTGCAAAATGGAGACGAGATTATATATACCCGCGATACTCATTTTGAAGATTATCTTCAAACAACCGAAGGGAAAAATCTTCCGGTGGAACATTGCATCAAAGGGAGCAAAGGATGGCAAATTGCAGATGGGCTTTATGTGGAAGGGTGTAAGATAATAGACAAGCCAAATTTCGGCTGGCCTCATTGGAGTGAAGAGCACTTAGAAGAAGTTGAAATTATTGGACTGTGTACGGATATTTGTGTTGTCTCAAATGCACTCATTATAAAGGCAACATTCCCTGATGCGTATGTAAAGGTGGATAGAAGTTGTTGTGCGGGCGTGACGATAGAAAGTCATGAGGCGGCGCTTAAAACAATGGAAATGTGCCAGGTGAAAATTGTTGATACTGATGAGGGAGAAATACAATGATATACGATTTCACAGAGCTGAAGAATAATTTAGAAAATAAGGGCTATCAGGTATCAGTATTTGCTACGAAAGAAGCTGCGACAGAATATTTGGTTGGTCAAATAAATGGGAAAATCGTAGGATTTGGTGGCTCACAAACTCTTCGCGAAATGGATTTATTTCGAGCGCTATCAACCAATAATACAGTATATTGGCACGATGAAAAACCGGAAAATATGACTGTGGCGGAAACTCGGACAGCGGCTGCCCAAGCAGAAATATATATTAGTTCCGTTAATGGAATTTCCGAGCAGGGAGAAATTATCAACATTGACAATACGGGTAATCGTGTTGCGGCCATTTCATATGGACCGTCAAGAATCTACTTGGTGGTTGGGGCGAACAAGGTGGCGAAGGATTACGAGGCTGCATTGTTCCGGGCACGTAACATTGCGGCGCCCCTTAACGCGAAGCGTCTAAATCGCAAAACTCCTTGTGCAGTAAACGCGGATAAATGCTATGACTGCAAAAGTCCGGAACGGATTTGCAGAAATCTTTCCGTTCTGTGGGATAAGCCTACAGGGGCAGAATATGAATTGATTTTGATTGCAGAAAATTTGGGTTATTAATAGAGGTGCAGAACTATGCAGGGAGCTAATAAAAGACGATGCACCTGGTGCAATATGAAAAATCCCATATATATCCAGTACCACGATAATGAATGGTGCAGGCCTAATTTTGATGAGAGATATTTATATGAAATGTTGATACTAGAATCTTTTCAAGCAGGGCTGTCTTGGGAATGCGTCTTGAATAAAAGAGAAAGTTTCAGATTGGCATATGATAATTTTGATTTAGAAAAAGTATGTGTTTATGATGAAGAGAAAATCGCGGAACTGTTGAACAATAAAGGGATTATCAGAAACAAATTAAAAATAAATGCCAGTATAAACAACAGTAAAATTTTCAAGAAGATAACAAAAGAGTATGGCTCCTTTTTTCAATATTTAAAGACATTTGCGGGAGATGAAATTCTATATGAAACTGGGAAAACCACAAATGATTTGTCGGATGCCATTTCAAAAGACTTGCAAAAAAGAGGGATGAAATTTGTGGGGTCTACGATTATATATTCTTATTTGCAGGCGATTGGACTTATTTACTCCCATGATGAGGGGTGTTATTTATTTCAATCATCTTCAGTTTGATTTATAGGAAAGGTAACGGATATATGGAATTGATACAGGTGGGACAAAATACATATTATATTAAAAATCCTACAAATATTGGAGTATATAAAATCAATGATAGAGATGTGTTTTTGATAGATGCAGGCAATGATAAAGATGCGGGAAAGAAAATATTAAAAATCATAGAAACTCAAGGGTGGAGTGTCAAAGGCATTATAACAACCCATTCCAACGCAGACCACATTGGAGGCAACAAGGTGATACAAGATAGAACCGGTTGCCCTATCTACGCCCATGGGATTGAAAGAAGCTTTACAGAATTCCCTGTGTTAGAACCTTCTTTTCTTTATGGAGGATATCCATTTAAGGATTTGAGGAATAAATTTTTGCTGGCAAAAGAATCTGAGGTTACAGAAATTCACGATAATTTACCAAAGGGGCTTGAGTCTATTTCCTTAAAAGGGCATTATTTTGATATGATAGGAATCAAGACGGATGATGATGTGTATTTTCTGGCAGATGCTTTGTTTAGCGAGGAAACTATTACGAAGTATCATTTGTTTGTTCTCTATGATGTCAGAGAGTTTCTAAACACATTAGATTATTTGTCAACATTAAAAGGTAAACTTTATATTCCTTCCCATTGCAGTGCAACAGAAGATATTTCAAACTTGATAAAAGCAAACAGGGATAAGGTGCATGAAATACTAGAAAAGATAATTTCGTTGTGCAAGGAAGAAAAGACTTTTGAAGAACTGTTAAAAGAGATATTTGATTTCTATGATTTGACAATGAATGCCAATCAGTATGTTTTGGTCGGAAGCACGATTCGTTCCTATTTGTCATATCTTTATGATGAAGGCAAGCTTGGGTTTGCGTTTAGGGAAAATCAAATGTATTGGCATGCTGTGAGGTGATAAGAATGGAATTGCACAGAAAGAATACGTGAAATAAAGAAAGGTGAAGAAGATGATATTAGTAAATACTGATTATGTTAGTGGAAAAACATTAGAAACAATAACTCTTGTAAAAGGGAGCACCATTCAGTCAAAGCATATCGGCAAAGATATTACTCAAAGCTTTAAGACTTTAGTGGGCGGCGAATTGAAGGCCTACAATGAGATGATGAATGATGCAAGAGCACTTGCTACAAAGAGAATGGTGGCAGAGGCAGAGGAGCTCGGAGCCGACGCAATTGTAAATATTCGCTATGCATCTTCTGCGGTGTTACAAGGAGCAGCAGAAGTAATTGTATATGGTACTGCTGTGAAATTTGTTGAGGAGTAATTATGACAGTGAAATTATTTGCAGAAGCAATTAGTAAATTTTTACTAGGTGTTGTTTTAGTTGGGGTGTTATTGTTTTGGCCAGCGGGGACATTTGCCTTTTGGAACGGCTGGTTATTTATGGGCATTTTGTTTGTGCCAATGTTCTTTGCAGGAATTGTGCTGATGCTTAAAAATCCGGAGTTATTAAGAAAACGACTGGATGCAAAGGAAAAAGAGAAGGAACAAAGTCTCGTGGTAAAATTAAGCGGACTTATGTTTTTGGCAGGCTTTCTTGTTGCAGGATTTGGAGTTCGCTTTCAGTGGTATATGCTCCCTAAAGTTGTTGTGATTATTGCGGCGGGGCTATTCTTTCTAGGCTATATTCTCTATGCAGAGGTATTAAGAGAGAATACATATCTTAGTCGCACCATAGAAGTGCAGGAAGATCAGAAGGTTATTGACACCGGATTGTATGGGATAATAAGACACCCTATGTATAGTGCGACGTTGCTGTTGTTTTTGGCTATGCCGCTGGTACTGGGTTCCATCTATTCCTTTGTGATTTTTCTTGCCTATCCTTTTATTATTGCAAAAAGAATCAAAGGGGAAGAAGCGTTTCTTGAAAAAGAACTTTCAGGATACAGCGAGTATAAGAAGAAAGTGAAATATCGACTTGTGCCGTTTGTTTGGTAGACAAAATAAGGAGAAAAAGTATGCGGGAACTTACGGTAGATGAACTTGAAAAATTATTGGAAAATCGAGACATTCCAGAAGTATTTCCCATTGGAGAAATGCTAATTTGTGATGCGGATTTGTCAGGGTGGGATTTAAGTTACGTGGACTTTTCACTCTGCACGTTTCGAAATGTGTGTTTTGATGATGCCAATTTAAGTTACAGTTCCCTTGAAAACGGTTGGTTTGAAAATTGTACCTTCCGAAGAACGAATTTTAAATATGCGAATCTAAAGACAGTTGCTATGAGAAACAATGACTTGACCGGTGCGAACATTGAAGGTGCTAATCTTTTTGGTGCGGTGTTGGAGTACGCAAAGTTAGATGGGATTATCTCGAATGAGAAGACAAAGTGGTTTCGGCTACATTGTCCAAAAGAAGGTGCCTTTTTGGGATATAAAAAGTGTTTTAATAATCGACTTGTTCAACTTTTAATCCCGGCAGATGCCAAGCGTACGTCTGCGACCATGAATTCCTGCAGATGTAGCAAGGCGAAGGTGTTGACCATAAAAAGTTTTGACTACAAAGAAGAATATGAAGAAGCATGGTCTTTGGTAGATGAAAATTTTGTCTATCGGAAGGGCCAGTGGGTAGAAGTGTTAGATTTTAACGAGAACAGATGGCAGGATTCCACAACCGGTATTCATTTTTGGATGACGAGAGAGGAAGCCCTCGCATATTAAAGGAGGAAAAAGATGCTGTTATATATGCCGACAAAAGTGTATAGTGAAGCGGGGTGTGTGAAAAAGCACGGAAAAGAAATGGCAGCCTTTGGAGAAAAGGCGCTGATTGTAACGGGAAGGCATTCTGCGAAGGTAAACGGTTCCCAGAAAGATGTAGAAGAGGTGCTTTCACAAGAGGGGATTTCGTATATTCTTTTCGATGAGGTGGAAGAAAATCCTTCTATAGAGACGATAATGAGAGCAAGAGACATTGGCATAAAAGAGCAGGTGGATTTTGTAATCGGTATTGGAGGAGGCTCACCATTGGATGCAGCAAAGGCAATTGCCTTGATGATTGCAAATCCGAGGGAAACACAAGATGTATTTTATGCAGATAAGAAGCTTTCCCATCTGCCGGTTGTATGTATTCCAACCACTTGTGGTACGGGCTCGGAAGTGACGCCGTACTCTATTTTGACTATTCATAAAAAGCAAACTAAAAAAGGTATCAAACATCGGGTGTATCCGGCGCTTGCGCTTCTTGATGCAAACTATTTAAAGAGTATGTCGAGAGAGTGTTTAGTAAATACTTGCGTAGATGCACTGGCACATTTGATAGAAAGCTATCTAAATACCAATTCCAACGAATGGAATCGAACCTATAGCAGAGAAGGATTGATGCTATGGGCACAGTTTAAAGAACGATTACAAAAGGATGAATTGCAAGAAGAGGACTATGAGATGATGCTTCGAGCATCCACTTTGGCAGGTATGGCAATTACCCATACAGGTACATCCATTCCTCATGGCTTAAGTTATCCAATCACTTATGAACTTAAGATGCCACACGGAAAAGCGGTGGGTATCTTTTTGGCAGGTTTTGTTCGCCAATATGAAAATGAAAAGGAAGTCAAAGAAGCTTTGTCTTATCTTGGCTTTGAAAATATAACAGAATTTACTTCCTATATGCAGAAACTTTTGGGGAAGGTAGAAGTTGAGGAAAGGCTGCTTACAACCAGCATTTCGAATTTGTTATCAGACCCTGCAAAATTAAAAAATTATCCGTATGCTATTACGGAAGAAGAACTAAGGAGGATCCTAGTATGATCGTACAAAGACATTATTTGAAAGAATATTTTCCGCAGTTAGGAGAGGATTGTAATGCATCCGTGGATTGCTATATTCCGATGCAGATGGAAGAGATGAATAAGGAGATTATTTTTCCTTGTATGGTAATCTGCCCGGGTGGAGCTTATGCATTTGTGAGTGAACGAGAAGGGGAACCAGTAGCGATGAACTTTATCTCGGAAGGATACGCGGCTTTTGTAGTACACTATTCTGTAGCACCAAAAGGATTTCCACAGCAACTTCGGGAAGTGGCAGCCGTGATGGAAATCATACATATGCATGCAAAAAAGTGGCACTGTGATGCGAACAATGTGGCGATTATGGGATTTTCCGCAGGGGGACATTTGGTAGCACAGTATTCCAATCGCTATGACTGCCCAGAGGTAAGAGAACTGTTCCCAGACAGCAAACCGGTGCAAAAGACGATTTTAGGATATCCGGTGCTTACATCAAGAGAGGAATATACACATGGGGTAACGGTGTTTAATTTTGTGGGTGGACATAAGCCGGTGACGCAGGATGAAAAAGGATGTTCTTGCGAGCTTTTGGTGAGCGAAAAGACACCACCGACATTTCTCTGGCATACGGCAGAAGATCAGGGGGTTCCGGTGGAAAATAGTTTATTATATGCCAAGGCACTTGCAAAACATAAGGTTCCGTTTGAACTGCATGTCTATCCATTCGGTTGGCATGGACTTGCAACGGTAGATGAAAGAGTCAATGTGGGATTGACAGACAACATTAAGCGCTCTGCACAGTGGATTGAAGACTGTAAGAAGTGGTTGAAATTATAGAAAAGCAAATTTTTAGAAACTTATTTTGCGTTCTTTTATGTTTTGTGTTAGAATTATTAAGTTAGCGAAAATGTAATTGCAGAAACGGAAAAGGAGAACAACACATGGGTGGATTTTTTGGTGTTGCATCGAAAGAAAATTGTACATTAGATTTGTTTTACGGAGTGGATTATCATTCCCATTTAGGAACTAGACGCGGAGGTATGGCAATCTGCAGTGAGCAGGGATTTAGCCGTGCCATTCACAATATAGAGAATTCACCGTTTCGTACAAAATTTGAGCGAGACGTAGATGAGATGAGAGGAAATATCGGAATCGGTTGTATCTCTGATTATGAACCACAACCACTTTTGATACAGTCTCATTTTGGAAGCTTTGCCATCACAACGGTGGGAAAGATTAATAACTTAGAGGAGCTTTTGCAACTTGTTTATGAAAATGGACACACCCATTTTCAGGAGATGAGTGGTGGTCGAATTAATGCCACAGAGCTCATAGCCTCTTTGATTTGTAAAAAGGATACCATCGTGGAAGGTCTTCAGTATGTACAAGAGTTAGTAGATGGTTCCATGTCTATGCTTTTGATGACCAAGGACGGTTTGTATGCTGCCAGAGATAAGATGGGAAGAACACCGATTGTAATTGGTAAAAAGGAAGGCGCGTATTGCGTTTCTTTTGAAAACTTTGCTTACTTTGGTTTGGGATATGAGGATTACAAAGAACTTGGACCAGCTGAGATTGTATATGTGACACCGGAAAGCGTAGAGACGGTTTCTGCACCGAAGGATAAGATGAAGATTTGTTCGTTCCTTTGGGTATATTTTGGATATCCGACATCTTCTTACGAAGGTGTGAATGTAGAAGAGATGCGTTATAAGTGTGGTAGTATGCTAGCGCAGAGAGATAAAGGGTTAGTGGAACCGAACTTAATTGCAGGTGTTCCGGATTCCGGTATCGCGCATGCCATTGGATATGCCAATGAATCAGGTATTCCGTATGCGAGACCATTTATCAAATATACACCGACCTGGGCGCGTTCTTTTATGCCAACTAGTCAGGAACAGAGAAACTTGATTGCCCGTATGAAACTGATACCGGTAAAATCATTGATTAAGGATAAAAAGTTGTTGCTCATTGATGATTCGATTGTACGTGGTACACAGCTTCGTGAGACAACAGAATTTTTATATAATAGTGGTGCGAAGGAAGTGCATGTAAGACCTGCATGTCCGCCACTCATTTATGGATGTAAGTATTTGAACTTTTCTCGTTCAAAATCTGAATTGGATTTGATTACAAGACAGATTATTCAGGAAAAAGAAGGGGACAATGCGCAGAAGACGTTAAAAGAATATGCAGATCCAAACAGTGAACGTTATGCACAGCTTTTGGAGGAACTTAGAAGACGTCAGAATTTTACAACGCTTCGTTTCCACCGTCTTGATGATTTGATTGAATCCATTGGATTGGAACCGTGTAAAGTATGTACCTATTGCTTTGATGGAAAAGAATAGGAAAAGAAAGGAATTGTTATGTGGACAAGAGCCGACTTAAAACGAAATGCCAAAATTGCATTTAAAAGAAATTGGATGTTATGTGCCTTTGCCTGCGTTATTATCACCTTTCTAGGTGGAGAAACATTTGGTGGGGTAACACTTCAGTTACGATCACAAACCAGTGAGGGAACAGTAACATCGTATAAAAGTCGAATCGAGCAGATTATGGGTGGTATAAGTGCTGAGGAGATGGAGATGCTTGCAACGATGTTATTTGCGTTTCTACTTGCATTTATTATTACATTTGTAGTGGCCCTTGCGGTTCAGATATTTGTGGGAAATGTTATGACTGTGGGTGGTCGTCGTTTCTTTATGGAGAATAGAGAACACAGAACAGAAATGAATCAGCTCTTTTGGGCATTTTCAGGTGGTAGATATCAGAATGTAGTACGAGTGATGCTTGTAAGAATGATTAAGACATTTTTGTGGAGTTTATTGTTTATTATACCTGGCATTATCAAGTCTTACGAATATATGATGGTTCCATATCTTTTGGCAGATAATCCGCAGTTGGATAATAAGCGTGCGTTTGAACTTAGCCGTGCCATGATGGATGGTCATAAGTGGGAAGCGTTTGTGCTAGGATTGTCTTTTATCGGTTGGGTATTGCTGGGCGGATTTCTTATGGGAATTCCGAATATCGTGTACACGAATCCGTATATGACAGCTACATTTTCAGAGTATTATGCAGCACTGAAAGCGGAGGCTATGTATAAGGGATTGACGAGTGAGACAGAACTTCCTGGATTCCGTGGTCCGTTGCCGGATATTGACGTTGTATTATAAAGATTGCGCATAGCGCAATCTTTTTTGTGGAGGGAGAGCGGTTTTTGATTATTATTTTATTGGCACTCCTTTTGTGGATGAGCCTTGTAGATATTAGACAAAAGAGAATTCCCAATTTGGCACTCGTTTGCTTTTTGGGGGGAACAGTGATTACTCTATGCTTGCAACATCCTGTGAATATTGCAGAACGTTTCTTGAGTGTATTTGTGGTGAGTGGGATATTGGTACTCGTTTGCAAATTACGCCCCGGAGCTTTTGGAGCAGGTGATATAAAATTGATGGCGATAGCAGGACTTTTGTTGGGCTTTTGGAGAAACGTGAATGCGTTTGTCGTAGGAGTAATATCTGCAGCGGTTTTCTGTATAATTGGAATGTCATTGAAAAGGGTGGACCGAAAAACGCAGATACCGTTTGGACCATTCTTGTGCTTAGGAATAGGTTTGAGTTTACTTTTTACATAATTTAAGGAGAGAGAAAGATGGAAAAGAGAGTACCGAAGCTGTTTCTGATGATGAAGCAGTATTCAAGAGAACAGTTTGTAAAAGACGTGATTGCAGGTGTCATTGTTGCAATTATTGCATTGCCGTTATCCATTGCTTTAGCACTTGCATCCGGCGTAAATCCGGAGCAGGGTATTTATACGGCAATTGTGGCAGGATTTGTAATTGCACTTTTGGGTGGCAGTAGCGTGCAGATATCCGGGCCAACCGCTGCCTTTGCAACAATCGTAGCAGGGATTGTTGCTACAAAAGGTATGGCAGGACTTGTGGCAGCTACCATTGTTGCAGGTATTTTGCTAATCTTAATGGGTGTGTTTAAGTTTGGTGCATTAATCAAATTTATACCGTATACGATTGTGACCGGATTTACTAGCGGAATTGCAGTTACCATTGTAATTGGACAGATCAAAGATTTTATGGGCTTAACATTTACGCATTCACCGGTAGAAACGATGGAAAAACTGGCAGAGTGTGCAAAGAGTATAGGAACCGTTAATTATACAGCACTCTTAGTGGGAATCATTGCACTTGCTATTTTGATTGTATGGCCGAAAATCAATGCAAAGATTCCGCCGTCGCTGATAGCGGTTGTTGTGACGATAGTGTTAGTAAAAGTATTAAAATTAGAAGTGAATACGATTGGAAGTTTATATGAGATTTCCAATAAGCTTCCGACACCGGCGCTACCGGCATTTAGTTTTGGTCTTGTAAAAGACGTTTTGCCGGATGCATTTACCATTGCCATTTTAGCGGCAATTGAATCTTTATTATCTTGTGTAGTATCCGATGGTATGGTGGGAGATGTCCACGATCCAAATACGGAGCTTATTGCACAGGGTGCAGGTAATATCGCGTCCGGAGTATTTGGCGGAATTCCGGCCACAGGTGCCATTGCAAGAACAGCAGCAAATGTGAAAAATGGCGGACGTACACCGATAGCAGGAATTGTACATGCATTAGTGCTATTGCTAGTTTTGATTGTGTTGATGCCATATGCAGCATTGATTCCAATGCCGACGATTGCGGCGATTCTCTTTATGGTTGCTTACAACATGTGTGGTTGGAGAGAGTTTGTACATCTTCTTAAGACAGCGCCAAAGAGTGATATCATTGTACTTATTTTGACGTTTGTACTCACCGTGGTATTTGACCTTGTTGTAGCTATCGAAATTGGACTTCTCCTTGCGGTAATTCTCTTCCTTAAGAGAATGTCAGAGGTGACAGAAGTAAAGGGATGGACTTATACAGAACATGAAAAAGATGGTCTTAGAGTAGTTCCAAAGGGCACCTTGGTATACGAGGTGGAAGGACCGATGTTCTTTGCGGTGTCAGATGAATTTATGCGTGTGTCCATGGACAAGAATACAAAAGTTGTTATTCTGCGTATGAGAAGCGTACCGGCCATGGATGTATCGGCACTTCGAAAGTTAGAAGAAGTACTGATGATGTGTAAAAGGAAGAAAATCACACTGTTATTATCTCATGTGCAAAACCAGCCTAGAAGGATGATGGAGAAAGCTGGATTTGTGGCGGATGCAGGAGAAGAGAATTTCTGCGAAAATATTGAGGCTGCACTTTTAAGAGCAGAGGAGTTGGGTAAACGATGAGACAGGAACAATTTAAGATGGAACGAAAAGGACTTGTGACAGAAGGGCAGGAAGTGGTAGTAACAGAGCGTGTCAATGGCAGTCTCTATAGCTATATTGTGGAACCTTCCGTTGCTATGTCGGGAATATACAGAAGTAATCAGAGAATTCAATCGGAGAAGGGAATCATAAAAGAGATTCGAGAGACAGAGAGAGGATTTTATCTGATTGTGGAATTTGAAGAATAAAATGTGGGGAATTGATTATTACATAAAATAGTCAATTCCCCATTTTTGTTATTATAATTTTAAGTTTTTAAATAAATCACCAAGGCTTGTTCCTATGTCTTCTGCCTTTGGAATTTCTACCTTTTCTACGATTTCTTCCTCAGGTTCTTCTGCAATCAGTGCCTTGATGCTAAGGCTGATTTTTCCATCTTTGTTACCGATAACTTTTACATCTACTTCCTGCCCAACATTCAGTGCATCTGCCGGAGTTTTAATGCGTTTGTTGCTAATCTGAGAGATGTGAACCAAACCGGACAAACCGTTTTCCAAACGGATAAAAGCACCGTAGGACTGAAGCGATTCTACAGTTCCTTTTAAAACAGATCCTGTCTGTACAGCTTCTAATAATTTTTTCTTTTCTTCCTGTTCTTTTTTCTTTAACAGTTCTCTTGCAGATAAAATCAGACGATTTTCTGCCTGGTCATAATCGATAACCTGTACTTCGATATCTTTTAATAAATAGTCTTCCAAGTTTTCGATGTAGGATAAAGAAAGTTTGGAGGCAGGTACAAAACCTCTAAGACCTTCCACCATGGCGATAACCCCACCGTTTACAATTCCTTCTACTTTTACTGGAAGTACAGTCTTTTCTTCCATGTACTTGGCTACAAGATTCCAAGGATTTGCATCATCAAAATGTTCCTCTAAATCTGCCATCGTTTCTACTTTTACTAATTCTTCACTCATACTTACACCTCGCTGTCAGTTTTCGTTCTTCACAGTATAACATATTTTGGGAATGTGTGCCAATATTTAAAGGAAATTGTTTGATAAATATACAAAAAAATGGTAACCTATACATAGGAAAAAGGAGGGACAGAACGATGAGTGAAAATACGATGAAAACAATCTATGTTGTAGGTCATAAAAATCCCGATACTGATTCCATATGTTCAGCGATTGCATATGCGAATTTGAAAAATAGAGTGTGTAGTGAGCATTATATTGCAAAGCGTGCAGGACAGCTGAACGAAGAAACGCAGTACGTATTAGAACGTTTTGGTGTACATGCGCCGGAATTGTTAGCTAATATGCATTTGCAGGTGAAAGATATTGATGCAAATAGAATGAGCCCGATACCAAGTAACACTTCGATAAAAGAGGCATGGGCTCTGATGAAGCAGCGAAATGTACATACAATTTCCATTACAAAAGAAGGAAAGTTAGAAGGAATCATTACCACCGGCGACATTGCGACATCCTATATGGACGTATATGACAGTGAGCTTTTGGCGAAATCTAGAACGCAATATCGCAACATTGCCAAAACCTTGAATGGAGAGATTTTAATAGGTAATGAACATGCCTACTTTATAAAGGGCAAGGTAGTAGTTGGGGCTTCCGGTTCAGAGTTTATGGAAAGTTTTATACAAAAGGATGATTTAGTCATTGTGGGAGATCGTCACGAGGCACAGCTCTGCGCAGCCAATATTGATGCCAGCTGTATTGTAGTATGCAATGATGCGGATATCAGTGAAGAAGTATACGAGCTTGCTAAGAAGCGCAGTATTGTTATTATTAGAACACCGCATGATACATTTTCGGTGGCCAGACTGATTAATCAGAGTGTCCCGGTAAAAAGTTTTATGAGTAAGGATGGACTTACCGTTTTTTGCACTACGGATTATGTGGAAGATGTAAAAGCCACGATGTCGAAGAAACGTTTTCGTGACTTCCCGGTGATAGATAAAGACGGAAATTATTATGGATTGATATCCAGACGTAGACTGTTAGGTTCGGAGAAAAAGCAACTTATCTTAGTGGACCACAATGAAAAATCCCAGGCAGTAGATGGGGTGGAAGAGGCGGATATTATTGAGATTATCGACCACCACAGATTGGGAAGTTTAGAAACAGTGGGACCGGTATATTTTCGCAATCAGCCGGTAGGATGTACGGCAACCATTGTATATCAGATGTATCAGGAACAAGGGGTTGAGATTGAAAAAACAATGGCATCTCTACTTTGTAGCGCGATTGTTTCCGACACACTTTTGTTCCGTTCCCCGACTTGTACAGCGGTGGATAAGCATGCGGCAGAGGAACTGGCAAAAATCGCGGATATAGACATCGAAGAATTGGCACAAAATATGTTCCAAGCAGGAAGTAACTTAAAAGGCAAAACTGCAGAGGAGATTTGTTTCCAGGATTTCAAGCAATTTACGGTGGACAATGTAACTTTTGGAGTGGGACAGGCAAATTCCATGAACGCAGAGGAGTTAGCATCCATCAAGGAAGATTTACTTCCATATTTGCCGGAGGCGTTAAAGTCCCAGCATTTGGATATGATTTTCTTTATGCTTACGAATATCGTAGAAGAGTCGACAGAACTTTTGTGTTATGGAAAAGGTGCAAAGCATCAGGTTGTGGATGCCTTTGATTTGCCAGAGGCGACAGACGATATTATTTTACATGGCGTTGTATCGCGTAAAAAACAGTTAATACCTGCGTTTGTTATTTCGTTACAGCAATAGCAAGGCAGAAGATAGATAGGAGATAAGAGAATGGGTAAACAGGTTTGGAAGCCGGGGAATATGTTATATCCTTTGCCGGCGGTAATGGTAAGTGTAGGGGATAAAGACGGAGAGACCAATATTATAACGGTTGCTTGGACAGGGACTGTTTGCAGTGATCCGGCGATGTTATATGTGTCGGTAAGACCGGAGCGGTATTCGCACCATATGATAATGGAGACTGGAGAGTTTGTAGTCAATTTAACGACAGAAGATTTGGTGAAGGCTACAGATTACTGTGGCGTGCGTTCTGGAAAAGACGTGGATAAATGGAAAGAAACCGGACTGACACAGGAAAAGGCGGATAAACTTTCCTATGCCCCAATTATTAAGGAATGTCCTGTGAACCTAGAATGTAAGGTGACAGAAGTGAAAAAACTAGGCAGTCACGATATGTTTTTAGCAGAGGTGGTTGCGGTGCAGATTGATGAAAAATATATGGATGAAAAAGGCAAATTCTGCTTGAATGAGACGGGGCTTATGGCTTACTCACACGGTGAGTATATAGGACTTGGAGAAAAGTTAGGCACATTTGGATACAGTGTGAGGAGAAAATAAAGGTGTTTGATAATTTAAAAGAAAAATCGTTGGGATACCGTCCGATACCGTTTTGGTCTTGGAACGACAAATTGGATCCAGAGGAATTGAGAAGACAAATTCGTTGGATGAACGATAATGGTATGGGCGGATTTTTTATGCATGCCAGAGAAGGACTGCGAACAGAATATCTTTCAGAAGAATGGATGGAGTGTATCGATGCATGTTGTGATGAAGCCAAAAAGCTTGGCATGGATGCATGGGGATATGATGAGAATGGATATCCAAGTGGTTTTGTAGGCGGCAAGCTTTTGGAGATAGAAGAAAACTGTGATATGTATATCCTATACAAGATAGGAGAATTTGATAAAGATGCCACGGTTTCTTATCGTTTGGACACTGAAAAACTTATAAGAGTGAATGATAAAGTTGATGGTGTTGAGGAGTATTTAAACCTATACTTGAAACGTTCTGCGAACTCTGTGGACATTTTAAATCCGGACGTTGTGCGTCAGTTTATAGACGAGACACATGAAGTATACAAAGCTCATTTTGGAGGAACGTTCCCAGCTACATTTAAGGGATTCTTTACAGATGAACCACAGTATTATCGCTATGATACACCATATACACCGATGGTGAAGGCATATTTCGAAAAAGAATTTGGCGGAGATATCTGGGATGAGATTGGTCTTTTGTTTGTAGAAAAAGAGGGATATCGCAAATTTAGATATCACTATTGGAAAGCTATGCAGCATTTGATGTTGGAGGCTTTTGGAAAGCAGATATATGATTGGTGCGATGAGAATGGAGTAGAACTTACCGGGCACTATGTGGAAGAGATTTCCATGGGTTGGCAGATTATGTGCTGTGGTGGCATTATGCCGTTTTATGAGTACGAGCATATCCCAGGAGTGGATTGGCTGGGAAGTTTTACAGACAATGAATTAGGCCCGAAGCAGGTGAGCAGTTTAACAGCCCAAATGGGAAAGAAACAGACATTGACAGAATGTTTTGGCTGTTGTGGCTGGGATATTACACCGGGACAGCTGCGTCGTGTGGCAGGATTTTTATATGCGAATGGTGTGAATCTGATGTGTCAGCATCTGGTGCCATATACGGAAAGTGGTGCGAAAAAGCGTGACCATCCGGCACATTTTTCTCCGGTAAATCCTTGGGTGAAGGAAAACTTTAAAGATTTCAATGATTATTTCACAAGGCTCGGATTTATCCTGGGAGAAGGAAAAGAACCGGTAAATGTTGCTATGATTCATCCAATTCGAAGTGCCTACTTTGATTATAAACGAGAGACAGAAGATACAGGTTTTGATATTACTCCGTTAGAAGTGGAACTTAGAAATGCATGTCGTGAGTTGTCCAAGCGAGGTATTTCCTATCATTTCTTAGATGAAACTTTGATGGAAAAACACGGATTTGTAGATGGCGACAAGATTGGTTGCGGTCAGTGTGAGTATGAGTATTTGGTGCTTCCAGCCATGTATACTATGGGAGTGAAGATGGAAGAATATCTTCGTACCTATATTGCAAATGGAGGAAAGGTTTTACTTTTGGGTGAAACACCGTCTTACTTAGAAGGAGAACCATTTGTGTATTCGTATCTCACCAGTAATTGCACTATAGGTGAAATCGAGATGGCACAGCCATATAGAGTTGCAAATACACAGACAGAGCTTTATGGCACCTATCGTGAGTTTGAGGGCAAGAAGATTCTGTTTTTGCAGAATGCATCTGTGGACAAGAGCTATACTCAGGAATTTCTGTTTACAGACGGAACAAAGTCCTTTGTTGCTTTTGACCCGATTACATTTGAAACGAAGAAGTTGCCGCTTACCATTACGCTTAAAGAAGAAGAATCTATTATTCTTGTTTTGAGTGAAGAAGAAGTGGCTATGAAAGAAATGGTTTCTGAAAACGCATTGTATTTTAAAGATGCAGAAGTTTCTTTTGATACCAACTTTATGACTGTGGATATGGCTCGTTATTCGAAGGATGGAGTTACATTCTCAGAGCCGATCCTTTGTAGAAAATTGTTCTATCACTTGTTGGAAGAGCGTTATACAGGCGACTTGTACTTAGAGTATGATTTTGAAGTGCGAAAACTTCCGGAACAGATAGCGCTTCTTGCAGAGAAAAAGCCGGCAGATGAGATTATGATTAATGGACATTCCTTTGTGTTTACAGAAAGCTGTGAAGATGAGCCGGCATTATATAAGGCAGACATTACAGCGTATGTGAAAGAAGGAAAGAATACATATCGCATAAAGACCGACTGGTATCAGAATGAGAATGTATACCGTGCAATGTTTGGAGAAGGTGTTACCCACGCCCTAATGAATTGTATCGTATATGACAATGATGTGGAGGCTATCTATCTGGCAGGTAAATTCGGCGTATATAGCGACAAAGAATACGTAGAGCTAGGCAGGGAGGTGCTTCTTGGTCATGATTTTTATATCGGCGAAGTACCGACAAGGGTAAGTGAATTGACGACCGATGGTTTTACATTCTTTAGAGGTGAAATTACATTAAAACAAAAACTTACACCACAGCAATGCGAAGGCTTACTAAAGATAGAAGGCCGTTATACTATGGCAGAGGTGAAGGTAAACGATAAAGATGCAGGAGTTTTATACTTTGGTAAGCGCGTGGATGTGTCGCCATATGTCACGGACGATGATAATGAGATAGAAGTGACATTCTGGATAGGCAACCGCAATATGCTGGGACCTTTCCACTGTGACCATCCGGAAACTTATATGTCACCAGGCATATTTGCTCTTTGTAACTTGCCGAACGCAGAGGATGGAAGTGTACAATACCGCTTGCACCGGTTTTATAAGAAATAGTAAAGAAGAAGGGAACGACTATGGTTCACGAGTTTTCTAGAACAGAGATGATGATAGGAACTGAAAAATTTGTAAAGCTTAAGAATGCCACCGTTATGGTATTGGGTGTTGGCGGTGTAGGCTCTCACTGCATCGAAGCCTTGGCAAGAGGTGGCGTGGGTAAGCTTATCTTAGTGGACCATGACAAGGTTTCCTTGACCAATATTAACAGGCAATCGATTGCATACCATAGTTCCATAGGTGCATATAAGACCAAGGTGATGAAAGACCGCATTCAAGATATTTGTCCGCAGACAGAAGTGGTTACTTATGAAAGTTTTGTGCTTCCTGAAAATATGGAGGAGATTTTCAAGGAGCCGGTGGATTATATTGTGGATGCCATTGATACGGTAACTGCAAAACTGGCGTTGGTGGTATATGCGAAGGAGAAAGGCATACCGATCATTAGTTGTATGGGAACAGGAAACAAACTGCATGCAGAACTATTTGAGATTGCAGATATTTCTAAAACTTCTGTTTGTCCGCTGTGCAAGGTGATGCGAAAGGAACTGAAAAACAGAGATATTTATCATCTGAAAGTGTTGTATTCGAAGGAAAAACCTGTAGAATGCGCATCCTTGGAGACAGGGGAAGACAAAGGAGAACGAAGGTCTTTGCCGGGCAGTGTATCTTTTGTGCCGCCGGTGGCAGGACTTTTGATAGCCGGCGAGGTCATTCGGGAGCTTGCAGGACTAAACTAGAGGAGTTATCACATGGATTTGTTTGAATATATGAGGGAGAACACGGCGGAAAAAGAATCGCCCCTTGCCTCAAGGCTTAGACCGACCACCTTGGAAGAAGTGGTTGGGCAACAACATATCATCGGGAAAGATAAGTTATTATATCGGGCCATTAAGGCAGATAAACTGGGTTCCTTGATTTTTTACGGACCTCCGGGAACGGGAAAGACGACCCTTGCCAAAGTGATTGCCAACACTACCAGTGCAGAGTTCATGCAGATCAATGCCACGGTGGCAGGCAAAAAGGATATGGAAGAAGTGGTAAAGCAGGCCAAAGACAATATGGGCATGTATGGAAAAAGAACCATTTTGTTTGTGGATGAAATTCATCGCTTTAATAAAGGCCAACAGGATTATTTGCTTCCATTTGTAGAAGACGGGACGTTGATTCTGATAGGAGCAACCACAGAGAATCCATATTTTGAAGTGAACAGTGCGCTTATCTCAAGGTCCAACATTTTTGAACTACACGCTCTTTCCAAAGAAGATGTCAAGGTGGTGCTAAAACGTGCCGTTTATGACAAAGAAAAAGGAATGGGAAGTTATAAGGCAGAGATTGAGGAAGATGCCCTTGAGTTCCTTGCGGACATTGCAGGTGGCGATGCGAGAAATGCATTAAATGCCATTGAATTAGGTATTTTGACTACCAGCCGCAGTGAAGATGGTATCATACATATCACTTTGGACGTGGCAGAGGAATGTATTCAAAAACGCGTGGTTCGCTACGATAAAACAGGGGATAATCATTACGATACGATTTCTGCGTTTATAAAAAGTATTCGAGGCTCTGACCCGGATGCGGCGGTTTACTATCTTGCAAAGATGCTATATGCGGGAGAAGACATTAAATTCATTGCACGAAGAATGATGATTTCAGCATCGGAAGATGTGGGAAATGCAGACCCAAATGGACTTGTGGTTGCCACAGCTGCAGCTCAGGCGGTGGAACGCATCGGTATGCCGGAAGCTCAGATTATATTAGCTCAGGCTGCCACGTATCTTGCTAGTGCACCAAAGAGTAATGCGTCTTATGTGTCCCTTGCAGAAGCCATGGAAAATGTGGGGCGCGTAAAGACGACAGTGCCAACGCATTTGCAGGATGCCCATTATAAAGGTGCGGCAAAGCTGGGACATGGTATTGGGTATAAATATGCTCACGATTATCCGGAACACTATGTAAAACAGCAATATCTTCCAGATGAGATTCGGGATGAAGTATTTTATAGACCGACAGATATTGGATATGAAAAACAGATAAAAGATAGATTAGAGAGATTGAGAAATCGAGAAGAGTAGTATAAAAAAGGATTTCAGATTGCTACCGTAGTCTGGAATCCTTTTTCTTATGCTGGCTTCATCTTTTGTGTTTTTTAATACCTTGCTTTTCAAAAAGTTATTCCATTTGTCAAAAACAACTCACAACCAAGATTTCAGCCCATATGATACGTAAGAAACCATTGAAAGATTGTATGGAAAGTCTTGTGGCTACTTTTGGAAAATGAGCAATCGAAGTGCAGTGTTTGAGCGATAGCGAGTTTGCATTTTCGATTGCTAAATCATATCTCCAATGGTAGCCACTTAGACTTTCCACAATCTTGAACCCAGTGTTTTGCGCGTATCATATGGGCTGAAATCGTGATTGTTCAGACAAGTTTTTGACAAACGCTTTTTTCAAGCAAGATATAACAAAACACAAAAAAGATTGCAGATGCATCAAAAAAAGGATTCCAGACTACGGTAGCAATCTGAAATCCTTTTGTGTTTAGAGTAAGTTTTGCATAATCAATGCGTAAAGTTCTTGGTTCTTGCGATTCCAATTGTTAACTACATTGACGGCTTCTGTTTCTGTAGGAACGGTGAGAGACAAGTCGAGAAGCGTGGTTTCTTGCTCTGTAATCTGACAGCGAACCGTCCATTCCTTACTTGTGTTCTTATAATAGTCTGCTTTCACAGAAACTTCATTCTTTAATTCGTAATTTTTTTCCTTCATATACTTATCGATGTCGTTTCGAATTGCAGAAGAAATATTATCCTTGAAGAACGAGATTGTCTGCGCACCATCTTCAGTTAGGTGATAGAGTGTACGATTATGTGTATTTTCTTCGCGGACAAATCCAGCTTCCACCATTTCCGAAATAGCCTGTTGCAGTGTGAAATAATTGGTGTATCCTTGCTCTAAGATAAATTCGGAAATTTGCGCATTTGTAAGCGGGAAATCCAATTTTTCAAGCATATATAAAATAATCAGTTTGTAAAGTGTAAAAGTTTCAGACATTATAAATCCTTTCCCTGCCATATATCGGCTTCGTTAAAATGTTTTTGTATCGTATTTAATACGTGTCGTTTATTGCCTGTCCAAAGAGGGGCAATTAAGAGACTTTTCGGTCCATCGCCGGTCAGTCTGTGGACGACGATATCCGATCTTAGGTGGGAGATGAGTGTTCCCAAAAGTTTTGTGTATTCCGTTAAGTCAGGAAGATGAAAAGGCTCTTTTTCATAGTATGCAGCCAAATCTGTGTTTTGAAGCACATGCAGTAGCTGTAGTTTGATTCCCGATATCGGAAGCGTATTTAAATATTGTATGGTATCTAGCATCATCTCATGTGTCTCATCCGGAAGATAAAGGATGGTGTGAACGATGACGGAAATACCAATATTATCCAAATCATAGACGGCTTTTCTAAAAATGTCAAGGTCATATCCCCGACGAATGAAATCGGCAGTCTTTTCATGAATGGTCTGCAAGCCGAGTTCTATCCAAACCGGCTTGATGCGATTGCAACGCTCTAAAAGTTCCAAGACTTCAGAAGATAAGCAGTCCGGCCTTGTGGCGATGGACAGTACCTTTACTTCCGGGTCTGACAGTGCCTCCATATAAATCTGTTCCAGATAGGAAATAGGAGCGTAGGTATTCGTGTACGCCTGAAAGTAGGCGATGTAGGAAGAACCGGTGTATTTTTTGGAAATAAGTTCTTTGCCTTGTTTTAGTTGCTCTGTAATGGATAAATGTTTATCCGAGGCAAAATCACCAGAACCGCCTGCGCTACAAAAGATACAGCCATTTAAGCCCAAGGTTCCATCACGGTTCGGGCAGGTCATACCGCCATTTAAAGAAAGCTTATATAATTTTTCGCCAAAGGTTTGACGAATATAATAGTCCAATGCGTAATAACGCTTTTCACCCCAACGTTTCATTAGATTAGTGCCTTTACTGCATTGCTTACGACTTCGGCTACGCGAGGGTCAAAGGCTTGTGGGAGAATATTGTTTTCATTTAACTCATTATCTGGCACAAGACCTGCGATGGCATTTGCCGTAGCAAGTTTCATCTCTTCAGTAATCTGAGTAGCGCGCCCTTCTAAGGCACCTTTAAAGATACCCGGAAATGCAACTACGTTGTTCACCTGATTTGGGAAATCGCTACGTCCTGTACCGACTACTTTTGCACCGGCCTCCTTTGCCAGGTCCGGCATAATCTCAGGCACCGGATTTGCCATGGCAAAAAGAATAGCATCTTCATTCATAGAAGCAACCATTTCTTTGGTGACAATGTTTGGTGCGGATACACCTACAAATATATCAGCCCCTTTTAAGGCATCAGAGAGAGTTCCTGTTTTTCCTTCTATATTTGTAACCTCTGTCATCTTTTCCTGCATCCAGTTTAAACCGGTAGAAGACTTGGAGAGGATTCCGTTAATATCGCACATAATGATATTCTCAAAACCGTAGGTCAATAGCAGTTTTGTAATGGCAACACCGGCGGAACCGGCACCATTTACAACCACCTTGCAGGTTTCCTTTTTCTTTCCCGTTACTTTCAATGCGTTGATAATACCGGCAAGTACGACGATGGCTGTGCCATGCTGGTCATCGTGAAAGACTGGAATATCAAGGGCTTCTTTTAAACGTTCCTCAATTTCAAAACAACGTGGAGCAGAAATGTCTTCTAAATTAATCCCACCAAAGGCAGGAGCGATGTTGATTATTGTTTGAATAATTTCTTCGGTATCTTGTGTGTCGAGGCAGATTGGTACCGCATTGACACCGCCGAATTCTTTGAATAATACAGCTTTTCCTTCCATTACCGGCATAGCGGCATGAGCACCGATATTTCCAAGGCCGAGGACAGCACTTCCGTCAGATACAACAGCTACGGTGTTGGCTTTCATTGTGTACTTGTAAGCGGCTTCCTTGTCCTTTGCAATGACTTTGCAAGGTTCGGCAACACCCGGAGTATAAGCAATCGCTAAATCTTCTCGTGAATTTACTTTTGCCTTTGCAGTTGTCTCTAATTTTCCGTTCCACTCTTCGTGCATCTTAAGTGCTTTTTCGTTTATATTCATAGATTTGTACCTTTTTTACCTTATTTATTATCCTACTTATCATAACATTTCAAATAAACCAAATCAACAAAGAAAAGACTTTCTTTTTTGAAAAAGATGTTGTATAATCAAGGAAGAAAATCAACGAAGTCAAATCTGATTTATTTACCCCCAACTTTTAGTTGAATAAGAAAGGAAGTATATGATGAGAGAAAAATATGAATCTCTGCCATTAACTACTTTACGTGACCTTGCAAAAGCCAGAGACTTAAAAGGGACAAGTACGTTAAAGAAAGCAGAAATTATCGAGTTGATGTTAGCAGAAGATGAAAAAGATAAAGCGAAAGCTGCGGTAACAGCTGCGGAGATTGACCAGTTAGACAGTGGAGAGACCGTAGAAGGCATCCTGGAAGTATTGGCAGACGGGTATGGGTTTATTCGTAGCGACAACTATTTGCCGGGGGAGGCGGATGTCTATGTATCGCCTTCACAGATTCGCCGTTTCCGTTTGAAAACCGGAGATATTCTCACTGGAAATACAAGGATTAAGACACAGGCTGAAAAGTTTAGCGCATTGTTATATGTGACAAAGATTAACGGATATACACCGGAAGAAGCAACCCAGCGTATGGATTTTGGTGACATGACACCGATTTTCCCGGATGAGAGACTTCGTCTTGCAGATGGCAGCAGTACGGTTGCTATGAGAATCGTAGATTTGGTATCTCCGATTGGAAAAGGACAGCGTGGTATGATTGTGTCGCCACCGAAGGCAGGTAAGACCACTCTTTTAAAACAAGTGGCACAGGCAGTGCTTAAGAACAATCCGGAGATGCACCTTTTAATCCTTCTTATCGATGAACGTCCGGAAGAAGTAACGGACATCAAAGAAGCCATCGTAGGAGATAATGTAGAAGTTATCTATTCTACATTTGATGAACTTCCAGAACATCACAAGCGTGTTTCTGAGATGGTAATCGAGAGAGCAAAACGTCTGGTAGAACATAAAAAAGACGTTATGATTTTATTGGACAGTATTACAAGACTTGCAAGAGCATATAACCTCATAGTACCGCCAAGTGGTAGAACACTTTCCGGTGGTCTTGACCCGGCAGCACTCCATATGCCGAAGCGTTTCTTTGGTGCAGCCAGAAACATGAGACAGGGCGGAAGCCTTACCATCCTTGCAACAGCACTTGTAGATACAGGAAGTAAGATGGATGACGTTGTATACGAAGAATTTAAAGGAACCGGTAACATGGAACTTGTCTTAGACAGAAAGTTACAGGAAAAGAGAGTATTTCCTGCTATCGACATTCCAAAATCCGGAACCAGACGAGAAGATTTACTTCTCACTCCGGACGAGCAGGAAGCCATGTATACTATGCGAAAAGCGCTTAACGGCATGAAGCCGGAAGAGGCAGTGGATAACATTTTAAATATGTTTTCACGCACCAAAAATAACGAAGAATTTACAGCTCTTGTAAAGAAGACAAAATTCTTGTAGAAAAAACTTGCAAAGTAATTTAAACTGTGATATACTAACAAAGCTGTTTAGAAGTAGAAAACGAGGTGAAAATCATGAGAGAAGGAATACATCCAGAATACCATCAGGCAACTGTAACTTGTAACTGTGGAAATACATTTGTAACAGGATCAACAAAAGAATCTATTCACGTAGAAATCTGTTCAAAATGTCATCCATTCTATACAGGACAGCAGAAAGCTACTCAGGCTCGTGGTCGTGTTGAGAAATTTTACAAGAAATACGGTATGCAAGAATAATTACATTGAAAAGTTATGGGTTGAGGTTTTCGAAAATCTCAACCTTTTTTCGTTGTAATCATTTCATGTGAAAAGGAAAGATAATTATGAGATCATCAAATATAGGCGGTCAGGCTGTCTTAGAAGGAATTATGATGAAGAACGGCAGTGATTATGCCGTAGCTGTCAGAAAACCGGACGGCGAGATTGAAGTGAAAAAAGAAAAGAGTAATGACGAGAAGTTTCGGACCATGAAGAAGATTCCGTTTGTAAGAGGGATTTTCCAGTTTATCGATTCTCTTGTGCTTGGTATGAAGACTTTGACTTATTCTGCAAGTTTTTGGGAAGAAGAGACGGGGGAAGTCCTTACAGAAGAGGAAGCAAAGAAACAGGAGAAAAAAGAAAGCTTTTTTATGACCTGCACCATAATTTTCTCTGTGATACTGGCAGTGGCGATTTTTATGGTTCTTCCGTATGTGATTTCTGATTTGTTTAGCGGAGTTATAAAATCCCGCTTTTTAAAGACAGTGATAGAAGGGCTGATTCGTATTGTTATATTTGTTGTTTACATTTTGCTGGTGTCTAAGATGAATGATATCAAACGTGTATTTATGTATCACGGAGCAGAGCATAAATGTATCAACTGCATTGAACGAGGGTTAGAACTGAACGTGGAAAATGTAAGAAAAAGCTCCAAAGAACACAAACGCTGTGGAACTAGCTTTTTGTTCTTTGTGTTGTTTGTAAGTATCATCGTATGCTTTTTTATTACGGTGGATTCTAAAATCTTACGCATTTTGATTCGTATCGCACTCCTTCCTGTGATTGCAGGTATCTCTTACGAGATTATAAGATTGGCGGGCAGAAGCGAAAATTGGTTTGTAAATCTCCTTAGTAAGCCGGGGCTTGCACTTCAAAAACTAACCACAAAGGAACCGGAAGACGACATGATTGAGGTTGCCATTGCGGCGGTGGAAGAAGTGTTTGACTGGAAAAACTATTTAAAAGAAGTTTTTGATATAGAGGTAGAGGAAAAAGAACATGAACCTTCATGAGGCGTATGAATTTGGACAAAAGCAGCTTGCCTTGTCGAACATAGACGATGCCGCTACAGACGCTTGGTATCTTTTAGAGTTTGTTACAGGGGTGAGCCGCCAAGCATATTTTTTAAATGCACAGGCAGAGATGGAAAAAGAGCAGGAAAGCACATATCGAAGATATATCGAGATGAGAAGATCCCACATCCCGCTGCAGCATATCACAGAGGAACAAGAATTTATGGGATTTTCCTTTCGGGTAAATGAACATGTGCTGGTGCCGAGGCAGGACACGGAAAGTCTGGTGGAGACCGTTCTTGAGAAATTAAAGCCGGGTATGCAGGTGCTTGATATGTGTACCGGTTCCGGATGCATTTTAATCAGTTTGATGAAACTGGGAATAAAAGTACAGGGCATGGGCGTCGACATTTCAAAAGAGGCGTTAGAGGTGGCAAAACAAAATGCAGAAAACTTAGGAGTGTCGCCTACATTTTTACACAGCGATTTATTTGAAAATGTAACAGGAAGGTATGATGTTATCGTATCCAACCCACCGTATATCCGCACGGAAGTGATTGCGGGACTTGCAGAAGAAGTGAAACTGCATGATCCGATGCTGGCCCTAGACGGAAAAGAAGACGGCCTTTATTTTTATCGAAAAATCATCGCAGAAAGCCCGAACTATTTGAAAAAGGGCGGAAGCGTATATTTTGAAATCGGACACGACCAGGGAGAGGATGTTAAAACCTTGATGATAGAGCGCGGTTTTAACGACGTAACTGTGAAAAAGGACCTGGCAGGACTTGACCGCGTGGTCTTTGGCGTGTACAATACTTAGAGGGTAACAGAACATATTTGGAGGAAAAACAATGTTTGATAAATTAGAAGATTTGCTCATTCGCTTTGAAGAACTTTTGAGTGAATTACAAGAGCCGGATGTGGCAAATGATCAGAATCGTTTCCGCAAGTTGATGAAAGAACAGGCAGAGTTAACACCAATCGTGGAAGCATATACAGAATATAAGAATGCAAAGCAGGCAATCGTAGATAGCGAAGAGATGCTGGAATTAGAGTCTGATGAAGAGATGCGTGAACTTGCAAAAGAAGAATTAAGTTCCGCTAAGAAGCGAGTAGAAGAGTTAGAACATGAACTTCGTATCCTTCTGCTTCCAAAAGACCCTAACGATGATAAAAATATCATGGTAGAAATTCGTGCAGGAGCAGGTGGAGACGAATCCGCACTCTTTGCCGCAGAAGTATACCGTATGTATGTACATTATGCAGAAAGCAAACGCTGGAAGACAGAACTGATTTCCTTTAACGAAAACGGAATCGGTGGATTTAAAGAAGTCGTATTTATGGTAAGCGGACAGAGCGTATACTCCAAGATGAAATACGAAAGCGGTGTACATCGTGTACAGCGTGTGCCAGAGACAGAATCAGGCGGACGTATCCATACATCGACCATCACTGTGGCAGTAATGCCGGAAGCAGAAGAAGTAGACGTAGTTATCGATGACAAAGACATCCGTATCGACGTAATGCGTGCTTCAGGAAATGGTGGACAGTGTGTCAACACAACCGACTCGGCAGTACGTCTTACTCATATGCCGACAGGAATTGTTATCTATAGCCAGACAGAAAAATCACAGCTTCAGAACAAAGAAAAAGCATTCCGCTTGCTGCGTTCTAAATTATACGAATTAGAATTAGAAAAACAACAGTCAGCAGAAGCAGAAGCAAGAAGAAGCCAGATTGGTACCGGAGACCGTTCCGAGAAGATCCGTACGTACAACTTCCCCCAGGGACGTGTGACTGACCACAGAATCGGTCTTACATTATACAAATTAGACAAGATTATGAATGGAGACATTCAGGAAATCATTGATGCCTGCATCGCAGCCGACCAGGCTAAGAAATTGGCAAACATGAACGAATAAGCATCGAACGTGCAAAAATTAAAACACGGACAATACAAGTGTACTTGTAAATGTCCGTGTTTTTATTTTGAAATGTGAGTGCAAACGAACACTGAGGAAACACGAAGTGTTTTCGAAGTGCACGTTCGTTTTGCG
>JAZRCJ010000039.1:0-16127 GCA_045659705.1 Faecalimonas sp. | reverse complement strand
GTGGAATTTGTGGACGAGCCACTTCCTAGCAGTACGCATGATATAGCGCTTGTTACAACATTGGAAACAGCAGAAGATATCAAAATTTATGCAACTCATCCGGATCATGTCTATGTGGCAGATACATATGTAAGACCGTTTGTTACTGAGAGAGCATGTCTGGATTATTAAAATAACAAAAAAGAAAAGAGGAACAAAAAGATGAAAAAATTTATGGAAGAATTCAAAACATTTATTAGCCGTGGTAATGTCATGGATATGGCAGTAGGTATCATTATTGGTGGTGCATTTACAGCAATCGTACAATCCCTTGTAAATGATATTATTAATCCATTACTAGGATTGTTTGGCGGCCTTGATTTTAGTAAATATGAATTGAAATTGGTAGGAGAGGCATCTTTAAAATACGGAAATTTCATTACTGCAATTATCAATTTCCTCATCATGGCATTTATTATCTTTATGCTTATTAAAGGTATGAACAAAATGACAGAAAAAATGTCAAAAAAACCAGAGGCAGCATCTGCAGCACCGACTACTAAGGTTTGTCCGTTCTGCAAGAGTGAGATTGCAATTGAAGCAACAAGATGTGCACACTGTACATCGGTCCTTGAAACAGTAGAAACAGAGGCTTAAGCATGTCAAAAGAACTGGAACAATATTATAATAAGTTCTGCGAAGAAAAAAGACTTACAAGACGTCACGGAAACATAGAATTCGTGACGTCTATGAAGTATATCCACAAATATTTAAAACCAGATGATAAAATTTTAGATATTGGAGCCGGCACAGGACGCTATTCTGTGGCACTTGCTGATGAAGGATATGATGTAACGGCAGTAGAGTTGGTAAAATACAATCTTGGTATTTTAAAACAAAAACAGAGCAATGTGAAGGCGTATCAAGGTACGGCATTAAATCTAAAACGTTTTTCAGACAATACTTTTGATATAACACTTTTGTTTGGTCCTATGTATCATCTTTATACGATGGAAGATAAAGTGAAGGCGTTAAGTGAAGCAAAGCGTGTCACCAAAACTGGCGGTAAAATTTTTGTGGCGTATTGTATGAATGAGTACAGTATACTAACGTATGGTTTTAAAGAAAATCATATACAAGAAAGCATAGAAAACGGAAAAGTAGACAAAGATTTCCATGTGCTTTCAGAAGCAAAGGACTTATATTCTTATGTGAGATTGGAGGATATAGCCGAAATCAATGAAAAAACTGGCGGCGTAAAGAGACTTCAAATTCTTGCTGCGGATGGTCCTGCAAACTATATGAGAACTATTTTAAATGCTATGGATGAGGAGACATACCAGACGTTTATAGACTATCATTTATCAACATGTGAAAGAGAAGATTTGATGGGTGCCAGTGCGCATACCTTGGATATATTAGAGAAGGAGTAACCGATGAAACGTGAAGTAAATATGGCTGATATATCAGATGGTAAGCTCTATGGCATTAACGATATGGTAAAGGCCGATTGTGGTGGCTGTGAGGGGTGTTCTGCCTGCTGTACAGGTATGGGAGAATCGATTGTCTTAGATCCGTTTGATGTATTTTGCTTAACAGCCAATCTACAGGTAACCTTTGAAGAACTGCTCGCTGGAGCTGTGGGATTGAATGTTTACGATGGCATTATTCTTCCACATTTAAAAATGCGGGAAGACAAAGATTCTTGCTTTTTCTTAGATGAAAATGGAAGGTGTAGCATTCATGCATTTAGACCATCTATTTGTAGATTGTTTCCGCTTGGGAGATATTATGAAGGAGACAGTTTTCAATATTTCTTACAGATTCACGAGTGCAAAAAGCAAAATCGAAGCAAGGTGAAGGTGAAAAATTGGATTGACATTCCGGATATCAAGAAACATGATACATTTATCATTGAATGGCATAAGTTTATTCTAGATACACAGGAAAACCTTGTAGGGAAAGATGAGGCTTATGTAAAAAAAGTAGATATGTTTCTTTTGCAACATTTCTTCTTGGAGCGATACCATACGGAAGAAGAGTTTTATTCACAGTTTGATGCGAGATTAAAGAAAGCAAGACAGGTAATAAAATGAAGTATTATTTAGCACCACTTGAGGGCGTTACGTCTTATGTATACCGCAATGCATATCATAAGCATTTTCGCCCGATGGACAAATATTTCACACCGTTTATTGTGCCACACAAAGACAAAAAGTTTAGTGCGCGAGAGAAAAAAGAATTATCCCCTGAACATAATCAGGGGTTATTTGTTGTTCCTCAATTATTAACCAATAATGCAGAAGATTTCTTGAAAACTGCAAAAGATATCCGAGAAATGGGCTACGAGGAGATTAATTTGAATTTGGGCTGCCCATCCGGAACGGTGGTAGCAAAACGAAAGGGATCGGGGTTTCTTGCATTTCCCGATGAATTACAAAGCTTTTTGGATGAAATATATGCAAAAGCAGATATGAAAATTTCTATAAAAACAAGAATCGGAAAAGAAAACGCAGATGAGTTTGAAAGGATTATGGATATTTACAATCAATTTCCGATTCATGAGCTGATCATCCATCCGAGAGTACAGACAGATTTTTATAAAAACAAGCCGAACCTTAAAATGTTTGAATATGCCATGACAAACACCAAAATTCCACTTTGTTTTAATGGAGATATTGTAGATATACCTTCCTTTGAAACAATCAAAACAAAATTTCCGTCACTGGATATTGTGATGTGTGGGAGAGGTGTGATTGCCAATCCAGGACTCATTGATTTACTTGCAGAAAAAAAGAGGCTACAAAAAGATACACTTCGCGCTTTTCACGATGAAATTTATGTCGAATATCAGAAAATCAGTTCCGGAGACCGAAATGTGTTATTTAAGATGAAGGAACTTTGGTTTTATATGATAAATTTGTTTGAAGATGCGGAAAAAGTAGGGAAACAGATTAAGAAAACAGAACGTTTATCAAATTATGAAAATGTGATAGATAGTCTGTTTCTAGATTATCCGTTAAAGGAAAAAGAAAATGATGAAAAATAATCGACTGGTTGTAGGCGTTTTAGCACATGTAGATGCCGGAAAAACGACTCTTGCTGAAAGTATATTATATACTACAGGGAAAATACGAAATATAGGACGTGTAGACCACGGAAATGCGTTTTTGGATAATTATGAGCTGGAACGCTCTCGCGGAATTACGATCTTTTCAAAGCAGGCAGAAATAGATCTTCCTGAAAAACACATTACAATTCTTGACACACCGGGACATGTGGATTTCTCGGCGGAAATGGAACGAACACTTCAAGTGTTAGATTATGCAATCCTTGTTATCAGTGGGGCGGATGGTGTACAGGCGCATGTGCAAACACTATGGCAGCTTTTAAAACACCATGAGATTCCTGTGTTTCTTTTTATCAATAAAATGGATCAGGAAGGCACTGACAAAAAAATGCTTATGAAAGAACTTCAAAAAAGGCTGGATGAGCATTGCATCGACTTTACGAAAGATACAAGAGATGATGAGTTCTATGAAAATCTGGCTCTTACAGACGAAGGCTTGCTAGAACGTTTTTTAGAAGGAGAGACTATTACGCAAAAAGACGCGCAAACGGTCATTGCCAAACGAAAAGTCTTCCCTTGTTTCTTCGGTTCTGCCCTTAAATTACAGGGAGTAGAAGCTTTTTTAAAAGAATTTGATGCACTTACCGTTTGTCCGGATTATCCGGAAGAATTTGGAGCAAGAGTATATAAAATCGGTAGAGATGAAAGTGGAATGCGCCTTACGCATTTAAAAATCACAGGCGGCACCATGAAGGTGAAATCATTTTTAAAAGAAGAGGAAAAGATCGATCAGATTCGTATCTATTCTGGTTCTTCGTATACTACTGTTCAGGAAGTTTCTGCAGGCTCTATTTGTGCGGTGACAGGACCAACTAGTACACTTTGCGGTGAAGGATTGGGGATAGAAAAAGAGGATGTGTTACCGCTTTTGACACCGGTTTTGACATATCAGATTTTGTTACCGGAATCTGCCGATGTTCACAATATGTTTATAAAGTTAAAACAGTTAGAGGAAGAAGAGCCTGAGCTTCATATTGTTTGGGACAAAGAGTTGGGACAGATACATGTCCAGGTAATGGGAGAAGTACAGTTAGAAATCCTAAAAAGTCTCATTAGCGACAGATATGGCGTAGAGGTAGAGTTTGGTTCGGGCAGTATTGTCTACAAGGAAACCATCGAAGAAACTGTGGAAGGCTGTGGGCATTATGAACCATTGCGTCATTATGCAGAAGTGCGCTTGCTTTTGGAACCAGGCAAAGCGGGAAGTGGAATGGAATTTGTCTGCGATTGTTCTGAGGATGTTTTGGATCGCAATTGGCAGAGGTTGATTTTAACACATTTGGAAGAAATCCCACACAGAGGCGTTCTGACAGGGTCTGAAATCACAGATATTAAGATTACATTATTAACGGGACGTGCACACTTAAAGCACACGGAAGGTGGAGATTTTAGACAAGCCACATATCGAGCTGTACGACAGGGGTTAAAGAAAGCGAAAAGCATATTGCTAGAACCTGTATACACCTATCAGTTGGAAGTTCCGGCTGACATGGTAGGACGTGCGATGGCTGATTTGCAGAAGATGAAAGGAACCTTTGATGTACCTCACATAGAAGATGACATTGCGGTCCTAAAAGGCGTTGCACCTGTTGTTACTATGCGGGATTATCAAAAAGAAGTGATTTCGTATACAAAAGGTCATGGACGATTGTTTTGTACATTTTCGGGCTATCAGCCATGCCATAATGCAGAAGAAGTGATGGAAAGCTACGGCTATGATTCAGAACGAGATTTGGAACATCCAACCGGCTCAGTCTTTTGTGAACACGGAGCGGGCGTGGTAGTGCCTTGGAATGAAGTAGATGAGCGAATGCACACAGAAAGTCCCATCCGAGAGCGAGATAAAACTGAGAATCCTATTTCTGTAAAAGGAAGTACAATGCAGGCGATAGATGAAGAGGAATTAACTGCTATATTTGAGCGTACTTACGGAAGCAATAAGCAGGAACGGAAATCCTATGCGCCGAAGCGAGTAGAAGCGAAAACCACTTCACCTAAAACTGCAAGCACAAAGCAGATTGGCCCTGAGTATCTATTGGTAGACGGTTACAATATTATTTTTGCGTGGGAGGAATTGAAAGAACTTGCCCGCATCGATATGCCGGCGGCTAGAGATAAACTAATAGAAATTTTATGCAATTATCAAGGTTATAAAAAGAATATTTTAATAGTTGTTTTTGATGCATATAAAGTGCCTGGAGATACGGAAATCTATCAACATCAAAATATATACGTTGTTTATACAAAAGAAGCAGAAACGGCAGATCAATATATCGAAAAAACGGTACATGAAATGGCGCGAAAGCATCAGGTGTCGGTTGCTACTTCGGATGCAGTAGAGCAAGTGATTATTATGGGACAAGGAGCACATCGTATCTCAGCCAGAGGCCTTCTTGAAGAAGTGAATCTTATTAATCAAGAAATTCGAGAAAAATATTTAGAGAAAAACGATGCTCCAAAAGAATATTTAAATGTGCCACACATATACTAGAACAAAAGTATGTGTGGCTTTTTTTATGAACAAAAATTTTAAAACAAAGATGGCAGAACATGCAAACCTGCCAAAAGATGTGATTATGGGTGCACCGATTGTGACAATGAATGGCAAATCGGAGATGCGTATAGAAAATTATCGTGGCATTTTAGAATATACAGATTGTCTAATACGAATTCAAACCAAAATCGGTCGACTTAAAGTTTGTGGAAAAAATTTGCAAGTTTCCTATTATACAAATGATGAGATGGAAATAAAAGGGGAAATCTCATCTGTTGAATATATGTAGGAGGGTCTATGGTACAAAGAATATTACAATACATTCGTGGATATTTGCGAATACGGATAACAGGATATTCCACGGAACGATTTTTAAATTTGTGTAGTAATAAACAGATCTACTTGTGGGGCCTAGAGCACAAAAATCATGGTTATGAAATGTGTATTTCCATTAAAGAGTTTCGAAAGTTAAAACCAATTTTAAAGAAAACGGGGACAAAAGTTTCTATTGCAGAACGCTTTGGTCTTCCGTTTTTTTTACATCGTTACCGAAAAAGGAAATTGTTTTTTCTTGGAAGTTTCATTTGTATTTTTGTGATTTATATTCTGACATTATTCATATGGGACATCCGAATCAATGGTAATTATACAATTACAGATGAAACGATGATTGAGTTTTTAAAGAAAGAAAAGGTATATCACGGAATGATGAAAACGAAAGTGCAATGTGACAAGATAGCAACTGTCATTCGCAAACAATATGATGAAATAATATGGGTTTCCGCATCTTTGGAAGGCACAAGACTCGTGATAGATGTGAAAGAAAATTCGGACACAATAAGTCCAACCGTCCCCAACATAGAAGCAACAGACATTATTGCATCCAAGAACGGAACAATTTTGCGTATGGTGACTCGGAAAGGAATGCCTATGGTGATACAGGGAACGCAGGTGAAAAAAGGTGATTTATTGGTCACCGGATGTGTGGAAGTGTTAGACGATAGTGGAGAAGTAAAAGAATACAAGTATCAAAACTCAGATGCAGACATTCTTGCAGAAACAGTCATAAAATATGAGGAGGAACTTCCATTTGTGTACAAGGAAAAAGAATATACCCAAAAGCAGAGGAATGGATTTTGGATACAAGTTGCAGACCGTTATTTTTGCATTGGTTTTTTGAAAAATTCATATAAAAACTACGAACAATATACAAACGAAAAGCAGGTCTGTTTAGGAGAACATTTTTATCTACCAATAAACTATGGGATCACTTGCATAAAAGAATATAAAATGATAGAAAAGAAGCACACAGAGAAAGACGCACAGCGTATACTAAGTACACGTTTTTTTGAGTATTGTGATGATTTAAAAAACGATAATAAACAGATACTAAAACACAACGTGAAAATCTATCTCACAAAAAATGGTTATATAGCAAAAGGTGAGATGAAAGTAATAGAAGATATTGGAAAACATAGGGTTATAAACATTGATTTTCATAAGGATTCTATGATAGAATAAATATATCTATGGATAAAAGAAAGGTTAGAATATGAGTATAGCAGAAGAACTATTAGAAATACCTGTTGAACACGGAAAAAACGTGTTTGGACAATTCGATGCTTATGCAAAAAAGATAGAACGCTCCCTACATGTGACATTGATTGCAAGAGATAGCCAAGTAAAAGTATTGGGAGACAAAAAACGGGTAGCACAAGCTACTCGCGTATTGGAACAATTAATTGCCTTATCAAAGCGAGGAAATGAGATAACAGAGCAAAATGTGGATTATGCCATTTCTTTGGTTTTTGATGAAAAAGATGAGGATTTAGTTGAAATTGATAAGGATATTATCTGTCATACAATGCAGGGAAAACCGATTAAGCCAAAGACTTTTGGTCAAAAAAAATATGTAGATGCCATTCGTAAGAATATGATTGTATTTGGTCTTGGACCAGCAGGTACAGGAAAAACCTATCTTGCAATGGCAATGGCCATCACTGCATTTAAAAACAATGAGGTTGGGAGAATTATCTTAACGAGACCGGCCATTGAAGCAGGCGAAAAGCTTGGTTTTCTTCCGGGCGATTTGCAGAGCAAGATAGATCCGTATTTACGCCCTCTATATGATGCATTGTATCAAATAATGGGAGCGGAAGCATTTATTAAAAATTCTGAAAAAGGACTAATTGAAGTGGCACCACTTGCATATATGAGAGGACGTACATTGGATAATGCGTTTATCATTCTTGATGAAGCCCAGAACACCACACCGGCTCAAATGAAGATGTTTTTAACCAGAATTGGTTTCGGGTCGAAAGTGGTTGTTACGGGAGATGCAACGCAAAAAGATTTGCCTGCCGGAACAACATCCGGGTTGGATGTGGCAACAAAAGTTCTCAAAAATATTGAAGACATTTCAATTTGCAATTTAACCAGCAAAGATGTTGTACGTCATCCGCTGGTACAGACCATTGTAAAGGCCTACGAGGCATATGAAAGTAAGCTAAATCAGACAAAAGATAAAAGGAGAACAAAAAAATAATGACTTTATTTTTTGAAGAAGAAGGCGCAGTTAACCTCCCGTTACCGTGTGAGGAACTGGCGAAAAGAGTAATCGAAGCCGCCTTGGATTATGCAGACTGCCCTTATGAGACAGAAGTAAATCTGCTGTTGACCACGGATGAGGAAATTCGAGAAATGAATTGTAACTTTCGCAAAATTGACAGAGCTACGGATGTGCTTTCGTTTCCTATGATTGATTATGAAACTCCCGGAGATTTTGAATTTTTAGAAGATATTGACACCTGTTTTCATCCGGAGACAGGAGAATTGATGTTGGGAGACATTGTGATTTCAAAGGAAAAAGTGATATCCCAGGCACAAGAATACGGCCATTCAATAGAACGTGAATACGCATTCTTAATTGCTCATAGCATGCTTCATCTGTTTGGCTATGATCATATGGAAGAAGATGAGCGCATAGTTATGGAACAGAAACAGAAGGACATCTTAAGTCTTCTTAAAATAGAACGTTAATGAAAGTGAGAAGTTTATGAACACGCAACCAAAGAAAAATAGTAGTTTTCTTATGCAAGGTGCTATATTAGCCGTTGCTGGGATTATTACAAGATTAATCGGAATTGCATATCGTATACCGGTAACCAATATTTTGGGTGAAGAGGGGCAAGGCTATTATGGTAGCGCCTTTTCCATTTATAATATTGCCTTATTACTAACTTCATATAGTTTACCTTTGGCTGTGTCAAAATTAGTTTCGGCAAGAATTGCAAAGGGAGAGAGAAAGAATGCCTTTCGTATCTTTAAAGGGGCACTTTTCTTTGCGCTGATTGTTGGAAGTTTGGTTGCTTCCATTGTATTTTTGTTTGCCGACTTTATTGCAGAACATGTGATGTCCTTACGCTTAAGTGTATATGCGCTTAAAGTGCTTGCACCAGGACTCTTGATTGTAGCTGTCATGGGCGTTATTCGTGGTTTCTTCCAAGGGATGGGAACTATGGTTCCGACAGCCGTTTCGCAGATTTTAGAGCAGATTGTGAATGCCATTATCAGTATCATAGGCGCCAGTTATCTTTTGAAAATGGGGCGTGAAGCTGCCATGTCACAGGGAAATTCTTCTGTTGCATATGCCTACGGTGCTGCAGGGGGAACGCTTGGCACTGTCAGTGGTGCTGCCTTTGGACTTTTATTTCTTGCTCTTTTGTTCCGTGTATATTATCCGACCTTTAAGCGTCAAATGCTACGAGACCATAAGCGAAGTGTGGAAAGTTATGGACAAATATATAAAGTGTTAATGCTTACCATAGCACCTGTTATATTAAGTTCGGCCATCTATAATATTAATGAAACCATTGATATTGGTGTATTTGGCAATATTATGGCGGCACAAGGACACTCTGAGCAGGATGTAGCAGCATTGCTTGGAAGATTTAGTGGACATTACAATGTAATGATACACATTCCAGTAGCAGTTGCTAATGCATTAGGAGCATCTTTGATTCCAAGTTTGACTGCAACCATTGCAAATAATGGGACAAAGAAGCAGATACATGAAAAAATAAATATGGTAATTCGCTCTACCATGATGATAGCAATTCCGAGTTTTGTTGGATTTTTGGTTCTTGCTAATCCAATTTTATCCTTATTGTTTTCGGGCGATATGACACTTTCGGCAAGATTACTACAGCTAGGTGCAATTACAACCGTATTTTTCTGCCTTTCAACTGTTACAAATGCAATTTTGCAGGGATTAAACAGAATGACCACACCAGTAAAACATGCGGCAATTTCTTTAATCGTTCATTTAGTTGGTGTATTTGTTATGCTTATCATGTTTAAATGGGGCATCTTCGCATTAGTGGCAGGAAATATTATTTTCTCGCTCTGTATGTGTATTTTAAATGCAAGAGCACTGAGAAGAGCAGTCTCATATCGTCAAGAGATACAAAGAACCTTTATCATACCGGGAATCGCAGCGGGTATTATGGGAATTGTTGCTTACGGAAGTTACAAACTTATGTTTCTTGCACTTCCGAGTGGCATTTCCGTTCTGATAGCTTTATTTATGGCTGTTATCGTATATGGTGTTTGTCTGTTGAAATTAGGTGCCTTTCATGCAAGTGAAATACTTGGTTTTCCAAAGGGAAACAAGATATTAATGCTTTTACAGAGATTACATTTGATGGAAAAGGAAGAATCATAATGAAACATAGAATTTTGCTGTTACATGATGTATGCACTGTTGGCAGAGCCGCAGCTATGAATATGATTCCTGTTTTAAATACTATGGGAGTTGAAACATGCCTTCTGCCAACTGTTATGCTATCCACTCATACGGGTGGGTTTGGAAAACCTGCAATGCAGTATGTTTCACCGGAATATATCAAAAGTTGTGGTGAGCATTTTGCAGAACAAAATATAACTTTTGATGCGATTTTCATCGGTTACCTTGGCACTCAGGAAATGGTAGATGAAGTTTTACATTTCTTATCCTTTTATCCAGATACGAAAGTGATATTGGATCCTATTTTTGCTGATAATGGTCGTGTATATTCGCATTTTAACAGTGATTACATCGAGAAGTTAAAGGCTTTACTTCCATTTACAGATATTTTACTTCCGAACTTGACGGAGGCAAGCATTCTTGCAGATGCTACATATGATGAAAATGCTTCAGATGAAGAGTTGGATAAGCTTTGTAAGATATTAGTATCGACAGGTGCAAAGGAAATCGTAATTACAGGAAACGGCATATATACAAACGAACATTTTAAAAGACTACAATTTTCAATGCTTGATGTTTCCTGCCATGGGACAGGCGATCTGTTTGACGGTGTGTTTGTAGGAAACTATCTAAGAGGGAAGAGTATACTTGAATGCGCCAACGAGGCACACACTTTTGTTTATCAATGTATTGAAGATAGCATAAATAGTAATTTTAACCCTAAAGAAGGAGTGTTGTTCGAAAAAAATCTACATCTTTTAGTATAAAACAAAGAAACAAGACCAATACTGTATGAAAAAAGGAGCCATGAATATGAGCAAAAAGTATGGTATTGGTTTTTTGATTGGCATGATTATGTTTACACTGGTGTTGGTATGTGCATATGAATATACTTACGACCGCGCCAATCGAAAACGTGAAATAGAAAGAATGACAGAAGAACAAAAGGCACCTGCGGTGAAGACGGAAGGAAATGCCACAAAGGAAAATGGATATTATATTTCTGAAGCAGACGGATATGTAATCGTATACTACGCAGACAAAAAGACGGTATACGAATATACATCCATATTGGTGGAATTTTTGCCAACAACTGTACAACAGGCTATTAAAAATGGCATTGAGCTTGAGGATATCAAAGATGTGTATGGGTTCTTGGAAAATTATTCTAGTTAAAAGGAATGGACTTGACACGCAATATAGTGTAAGATAATAACGATTACGAGGAAGGAAAGAGCAATTATGACAGAAGAAAAGATTCAGAGAATTAACGAACTGTATAAGAAGGCAAAAGCAGAAGGTCTCAATGATGAAGAGAAGAAAGAACAGCAGATTTTACGCAGACAGTTTATTGATGATTTTAAAAGAAACCTAAGAGGACAGTTGGATAATATATCGATTCAAGAGGCGGATGGTAGCATAACTGATTTGGGTGAAAAGCATGGTATCAAAGAAGGCCATTAGAGAAAAAATATTAAAAAAGAGAACAAAGATGCCTGTGAAAAAATGGTCTGATGCGGGTCAGAGCATTGTCGAAAAACTCACTTCTCATCCACTGTTTGTTATGGCAGATGAGATTTATTGTTATGCTGATTGCAAGGGCGAGGTCTATACCAGTGATATCTTTATAACGGCTTGGAAAATGGGGAAGAAAACGGCAGCACCTCGTATCGAAAATGGGAAGATGGAATTTTATTACATAGAACGTTTTGATGATTTGGATTTAGGAACTTATGGCATTCCAGAGCCAATTACAAACGAAAAAGCAAGCGGAAAAAATGTGCTTGTAATCATGCCAGGAGTTGCGTTTGATGCGAATAGAAACCGGATTGGTTTTGGAAAAGGCTTTTATGATAAGTATCTGGAAAATCATTCGGATTATCGAAGAATTGCGTTGGCATTTTCCTTGCAGATGGTAGAGAATATTCCTGCTGATGCGCACGATATTAGACCGGAAGTTATCATTACAGAGGAGCAGATTTATGAATAATGCATTACCAAGAGATCCTATGTTATTCTTAAGTGTTGTTAACACGAAATTGAGAGATTGCTATCAAAATTTAGATGCACTCTGTGAGGATATGAATATTTCGAAAGATGAGATTATATCCAAATTGGAACAAATTGATTACACATACGATGAAAAAATAAATCAGTTTATTTAAAACAAGGGAGAAGAAACGTGAAGGAATTTGAAATGACACTAGAGGCGCCGATTACAGAACCGGAACGTCAATATTATTTTATAGAAAAAGCAAAAGCTTACATAGCACAAAAATCGAAAGAACTTCAAAGACCACTCACTTTTTGTGTAACAACTTTTGGGTGTCAGATGAATGCTAGAGATTCCGAAAAACTCGTTGGTATTTTAGAACGTATTGGTTATGTAGAAGAAACTTGTGAAGAAAAAGCAGATTTTGTTATCTACAACACCTGTACTGTTCGTGAAAATGCAAATCTAAGAGTGTATGGAAGATTGGGACAGTTAAAACGCATCAAAAAGAATAATCCTCATATGATGATAGGGCTTTGCGGTTGTATGATGCAAGAGCCCGAAGTGGTGGAAAAACTAAAGAAAAGTTATCGTTTTGTAGATTTGATTTTTGGTACACACAATATATATAAGTTTGCGGAACTCATTGCCACGCGTTTAGAATCTGAACGTATGGTAATTGATATTTGGAAAGATACAGATAAGATTGTAGAAGATTTGCCAAGTGAACGAAAGTTTTCATTTAAATCCGGCGTAAACATTATGTTTGGATGCAATAACTTCTGTAGCTACTGCATTGTACCTTATGTTCGAGGTAGAGAGCGAAGCAGAAATCCAGAAGATATTATCCGCGAAATCAAAGCTTTAGTGGCGGATGGCGTGGTAGAAGTTATGTTATTAGGGCAAAATGTCAATTCTTATGGCAAAAATTTGCCGACACCAATGTCTTTCGCTGCGCTTTTAAAAGAAATCGAGAAGATCGAGGGGCTTGAACGAATCCGCTTTATGACTTCACATCCAAAGGATTTATCGGATGAATTAATTGAAGTAATGGCAAATTCAAAGAAAATATGCAAACATTTACATTTGCCTTTGCAGTCCGGCAGTACAGATATCTTGCAAAAGATGAACCGCCGTTATACGAAAGAACAGTACTTGGAATTAGCACAAAAAATCAAGAAAGCAATTCCGGATATCTCACTTACAACAGATATTATTGTTGGCTTTCCAGGTGAAACGGAGGAAGATTTTTTAGAAACCATGGATGTGGTAAAAAAAGTACGCTATGACAGTGCATTTACATTTATCTATTCCAAACGTACAGGCACGCCTGCAGCGGTGATGGAAGATCAGATTCCAGAAGATGTTGTAAAAGAGCGATTTGATCGCTTGTTAAAAGAAGTACAGGACATCTCCGCAGAAGTATGCAGTGTACACGAAGGTACCACACAATCTGTATTGGTGGAAAGCATAAACGATCACGACAGCACCTTGGTTACAGGAAGATTAAGCAATAATATTTTGGTTCATTTTCCAGGCGATGCTAAGCTTATAGGAACAATCGTGGATGTGAAACTATTATCTTGTCACGGATTTTACTATATGGGAGAAAAGCAATAACTTCCAACTATATTATGACAAAAAACGTCTAGACTATATAATAAGTATTATATGGAAAGGGCGTTTTTTTTGATGCAAAAATTAAGTAAATATATCTATATATGGGCCGTTGGCGGTGTTATATATTACGCAATAGAAATGGTATTTCGTGGTTTTTCACATTGGTCTATGTTTGTGCTTGGTGGAATCTGTATGTTGTTTTTTGTGTTACAGGGAAAGGCTTGCAAATGGCGGGACCCATTTTGGTTACAGGTATTAAGATGTACAATTTTTATAACAGCATGTGAATTTCTAACAGGCATGATTGTAAATATTGGGCTAGGTTGGCAGGTCTGGGATTATAGTAATCAACCGTTTCATGTTTTTGGTCAAATTTGTGCACCATTTGCAGCTATTTTTTCAGCATTATCTGTTATCGGTATTGTTTTTGGCGGATATTTATTACATTGGCTTTTTGGGGAAGAAAAACCACAATATCATCTACTTTAAACACAAGAAAACATTTGTATTTTAGAGCATTTTCATATATACTTTATTGTGTATAAAAATGCTTATTGCAAAGGAGAAAAAACGTGGCAGAAGTACTAACACCAATGATGCAGCAATATGTTGAGATGAAAGAAAAATATAAGGACTGCATTTTATTTTATAGACTAGGTGATTTTTATGAAATGTTCTTTGAAGATGCCGTTGTTACTTCAAAAGAATTGGATTTGACCTTAACCGGAAAAAGCTGTGGGATGGAAGAGCGTGCACCGATGTGTGGTGTTCCTTATCATGCTGTAGATGGGTATCTTACAAAGCTAGTTCAAAAGGGATATAAAGTAGCTATTTGTGAACAAGTAGAAGACCCGAAAACAACAAAAGGGATTGTAAAAAGAGACGTTGTCCGAATCGTTACACCTGGTACAAATTTAAACATGCAAGCTTTGGATGAGACAAAAAACAACTTCATCATGTGTATTGTATATGTGGCAGATCATTATGGCCTTGCAGCATGTGATGTCACAACTGGTGATTTTTATGTAACAGAGCTTGACAGCGAACGCAAATTATTAGATGAGATTGCAAAGTTTACACCTTCAGAAATTATCTGCAACGAACCATTCTATATGAGCGGAATCGATGTAGAGGAATTAAAGAATCGTTTTGAGATGACAATCTATGCACTGGATTCCTGGTATTTTGACGATGCTCTTTGCGAGAAGAGTTTAAAGGAACATTTTAAAGTAGCATCCCTAGAGGGGCTGGGTCTTGCGGATTATAATTGTGGCGTTATCGGTGCTGGAGCTTTGATGCAGTATCTGTACGAAACACAAAAAACCTCTCTTGCCCATCTGACGGAAATCACAAGCTATACAACAGGCAAGTATATGTTGCTTGACAGTGCCTCAAGAAGAAATCTGGAATTGTGTGAGACTTTACGTGAAAAACAAAAACGTGGTTCACTGTTATGGGTATTAGATAAGACTAAGACAGCCATGGGCGCACGTACATTGCGTCATTTTGTAGAACAACCATTGCTCGAAAAAGAAGAGTTACTACAGAGATTGGATGCGGTAGAAGAATTAAAGGAACATGCAATATCAAGAGAAGAGATTCGAGAATATCTAACCTCTGTATACGACTTGGAACGTTTGATTAGTAAGATTACATATCAATCAGCAAACCCGAGAGATTTGATTGCATTTAAAAGCTCTCTAGAGATGCTTCCGCACATCAAATGTATTTTAGGAGACATGCAGTCCCCATTGTTGAAAACATTGTACGAAGGATTTGATACGTTAAGTGAACTTTGTGAATTAATCACCTGCGCAATCGGTGAAGAACCACCAATTGCAATGAAAGAGGGTGGGATCATTCGCGAAGGTTATAACGAAGACGTGGACCGCCTCCGAAATGCTAAGACAGAAGGGAAAAACTGGTTGGCAGAGTTAGAAGCCGAGGAAAGAGAAAAGACCGGGATTAAAAATTTGAGAATCAGATATAACAAAGTATTTGGATATTATCTAGAAGTTACGAATTCCTATATGGACCTTGTGCCGGATTATTATACCAGAAAGCAGACACTTGCCAATGCAGAGCGATACATAACACCTCGGTTAAAGGAATTAGAAGACACCATACTCGGTGCAGAAGACAAATTATACGCTTTAGAGTATGCACT